>CALKVR010000405.1 GCA_938004815.1 uncultured Polyangiaceae bacterium
GCTCCCACTGAACCGCACTTTCCGTTCATCGCTCTCTGCTGATTTGGGACTAAACTTCGGCGTGCTCCCATGTGGAAGCTGACGATAGAGGACGACGAGCAGAAGCAAGTCTCGCTTCAGCTCGCGCACGAGGAGTACTCGGTCGGTCGCGACGAGGCGAACGCCATCCGTCTGACCGATCGAAACATCTCGCGCAAACACGCCGTCCTCGTCCGCAACGGCCAGGGCTGGCTGGTCAAGGACCTCAGCAGCTACAACGGCACGTACGTCAACGGCGAACGCGTGGCCGAGGTGCACCACGTCGGCCACGGCGACGTCGTCCAGCTCGGCGACTACCGCCTCGAGGTCCAGGACGACGCGCGCACCGCGCTCCCGACCGCGCAGCAGCAGGTCCAGCTCCCCCCGCACCACCGGCCCGACCGGCTGGTCGTCGTCGTCGGCCCGCAGCCCGGTCAGGAGTTCTTCCTGGACAAGGACCACTTCACCATGGGGCGGAGCGAGGACGCCGACGTCTCCGTGAACCACAGCTCGGTGAGCCGGTTCCACGCCGAGCTCTTCGCGGTCGGCAACGGCCGATACGAGATCATCGACAAGGGTTCGGCGAACGGCATCCGCATCAACGGGCAAGAGGTGCGGCGCGGGTTCATCGAGGCGGGCGACGCGCTCGAGCTCGGCGACGTGCGCCTTCGCTTCGTCGGCGCGGGCAAGATCTTCCGCGCCGGCTTCGACACGAGGCAGATGCTGCCTGCGGTGACCGGCCTCGATCCGGCGCTCGTGCAGTCGAGCCGCGCAAAGCCCGCGTCGAGCTCCGGCATCCTGCGCATGGTCGGCGTGGGCGCGCTGCTCGGCGTCGTGGGCGTCGGCGCCGCCGCCGTCTACGTTGCGACCAAGGGCGGCGCCGAGACCACCGGCCTGCCGTCGGGCACCCCCAGCGCTCCGGTCAAAGAAGACCCCGGCAAGGCACAGCTCGACGAGGCCAAGCGTCTGGCCGAGGCGGGCGATCTCGAGGGCGCCCACAAGGCGATCGCGGGCATCGACGCGTCGTCACCGTCGCTGAAAGACCCCGCGGTCCAAGAGATCGAGGGCAAGTGGGCCGACGCCTTGATCGCCGAGTCCGAGAAGCTCGCCGACGACCCGCAGAAGCAGGTCGAGCTCCTGTGGAAGGTCGCGACGACGCCGACGGTCGACGACGCCCGGCGCAAGAAGGCCGCAGAGATGATCAAGACGATCGATCCGTCGATCGAGGTGCCCACCGCGACGCGCCCCGGTACGGGCTCGCCCCCCGCGCCGCCGCCGACGATCGCGCCGAAGCCGAGCGCGACCTCGTCCGGCAAGTCGCCCGACGGCACCGACCGCAAGGCGCTCGACGACCCCAAGGGCAAGATCAACGATCTGATGGGTCGCCTCGGCACCCTCAGCGAGTCCGAGCTCAAGGTCCTCATCGGGCTGTGCTTCCAAGAGGGCAACACCGCGTGCCGCAACAGGGCCGCGAAGCGCCTCCAAGAGCTCCAAGCCGAGAAGCAGAATTAGCGATCCGCGCCGGCGCCTACACGGCCCCCGATGACCTCGCCTCGATCCATTGGATCGACGGGTACCCGGCTGCTAACGGTCCTGTTTCCAACCTGGCTGCAGGATTCTCGTGTCGTCGCGGAAAATTCAGCAGAACTGGATCGAAGGCGGCTTGTTCGAGGTGGCACGGGGTGTGAAAACTTCTCCCCACCGCCCATGAGAGCTCGAGCCCTCTCCCTCGTCCTGACCGGCTTGTTCCTCGGCGCGTGCAACCTGCTCACCGGCGCCGACGAGTTCGTGATCGACGGCGACGGCGACGCCAAAAAGTCGAAGGGCGACGGCGACGGTGACGGCGCGGGCAGCGGCGACGGCGACGGTGACGGTGACGGCGACGGCGACGGCGCGGGCTCGAGCGTCGGCGGCGGCGGCACCGGCGGCTCGTCCTCGACGGGCCCTGTCGAGAACATGGGCGACGCCACGGGCGTCTCGGTCGCGCAGGTCGCCTTCTACCAGGGCGTCAAGAGCACGGTCTTCAATAACGGTTCTGTCACGAGCCCGTCGTCGACCCTCGTCGCCAACCGGCCGGCGGTCGTCCGCGTGTGGGTCGAGGCTTCGAGCCCCTCGGGCGCCCCCATCACCGCGCGCCTCTTCATCGGCAGTCAGGCGCCGATCGAGACGGTGGTGAGCGGCATCTCGAACGGCAGCGACGGCAGCATCCAGAGCACCGTCAACTTCGACGTGCCTGCTGGCTACCTGACGCCGGGAGCCACCTGGCGCGTCGAGCTGAAAGAGCCGGTCGCCTCGTCGGCGGGCCCGAACCCCGACGCCATCACCCCGGACGGCAACCTGGGCCTCGCGCAGAGCCACGCGCTCCGCGTCACGCTCATCCCCGTGCGGTACCAGGCCGACGGCTCGAACCGGATGCCCGACACCTCGCCCGGTCAGCTCGATGCCTACCGGAACCTCTTGATGAAGCTCTACCCCGCCACCGAGGTGATCCTCACGGTGGGCCCGACCTTCGGCTGGAACGGGAGCATCAGCGCGGGCGGCGGCGGCTGGGACACGCTGCTCAACGCGATCAGTGAAGAGCGGCAGGGCGCGAACACGGCCTTCGACGAGTACTACTACGGCATCTTCGAGCCGGCCTCGAGCTTCGGCGCCTTCTGCGGCGGCGGCTGCGTCGCCGGCCTCGGGTTCATCGGCGATCCGAACGGCGAGTACTCGCGCGCGGCGATCGGGCTCGGCTCCCCCGGCTAGGGCTCGCTCTGGACGGCCGTCCACGAGGTCGGCCACAACCACGGCCGCCCGCACTCGCCGTGCGGCGGCGTCTCCGGCGCCGACCCCGGCTACCCGTACGGCGGCGGGAGCATCGGCGTCTGGGGCATGGACATCTTCACCAAGCAGCTCTTCAGCCCCGACTACAAAGACCTGATGAGCTACTGCGAGCCCAGCTGGATCAGCGACTACGTCTACGAGCAGATGCTCGGGTTCATGCAGGCGACGGGCGGCCAGTCGATCTACATCCCGCCCGACGAGATGAACCAGCCCTACGAGCGCATCTCTTTCGGAGCCGACGGCGCGACGTTCCTTTCGACGCTGACGATGCCGAAGCCTCCGTTCGGGACGATCAAGTCGGTCGAGATCACCACCGCGAGCGGCGAGACCAAGACGGTGCAGGGCACCTTCTACGCGTACGATCACATCGACGGCGGCGTCCTCTTCGTAAAGCAGCAAGCTGCGACCATCCAGTCACTCTCGGTCGACCTCCAGCTCGGCGACCAACTCGTGACGCGTAGCGCAGCGCGCCAGGCTGGCGTGCGGTCGGGCCAATAGGCGCGCCGCCCACGGATCACCGCGGATTCGAGGGGGTCATGCGTAGCCCAGGCGGGCGCGCACACTTGGTCGCCTCGCGTCCGACCGACGCTCCGGGAAACCGCGCTCACACTGGAGCGTACACCTCTGGCGCATGCCCTGTTCGTGTGACCCGCGAAGCCGTTATCGTTGACGACGGCCCCGAGGGTTCGCCGGCAGTCCGGCAGCCGATCCGCCGAAGGAGAAATGCTTCATGGCCCAGTCGCTCGCGTCGCTGATCCCGGAACCGAAGCTGACCCTGACCCTGGCCACGGACGCGACCCTCGATGTCCGCTTCTTCACCGTGAAGGAGTCGGTGAGCGGCCTCTTCTCGATCCATCTTCGGTTCGTCTCGCCGCGCACCGACATCGACTTCGACGCGCTCATCGGTCGCGAGGCCTCGTTCCGAGTCACGCGCGGCGTGGGCGTCGGCGAGCCCCGGTTCTGGAAGGGGGTCGCCAGCAACATCGAGCAGATCGACATCGAGGAGACCGACAAGGGCCTGTCGACCTACCAGGCCACCGTCGTGCCGCAGCTGTGGCTCCTGAGCCAGCGCCGGAACTACCGCATGTTCCAGCAGCTGTCCGAGCCCAACATCGTCCTCAAGGTGCTCGGTGAGTGGGGCATCAAGCCCGAGCTCGAGCTCGTGGGCACGTACAAGGACCGCAAGTACCGCGTGCAGTACGGCGAGAGCGACTACGAGTTCATCTGCCGCATGCTCGAGGACGCCGGCATCGCGTTCTACTTCAAGCAGGCCGACGGCGAGACGAAGCTGGTGCTCTCCGACAAGCTCCACACCGGCCAGCCGAAGATCAAGCTGCCCTACACCAACCGCTCCACCAACACGTCGCCCTTGAACTACGCGACAGAGATCCAGCTGACGCGGCAGGTGCGGCCCGGGGTCTACACCCAGCGCGACCACGACTACCGGCGGCCCCCCGGCTTTCCGCTCCTCGCCACCGCCCAGTCGGAGGACGACGTCGAGCGCATGCTCGAGCGCTACCACTACAACCCGGGCTCGTTCCTCTTTCGCGCCGACTCGGGCGACACCCCCGTCGCCGACGACAAGGGCAAGGCGCGCACCGACCTCGGCGAGGGCGCGGCGCAGGTGCAGAAGCGCCTCGACGCGAAGCGCGCAGCGGCGCGGCTCATCGTCTTCCGGACGCCGACGATCGATCTCATGCCCGGCGACATCACCCAGATCGAGGGCTACCCCCGCCCCGACCTCGAGAACAAGAACCTGCTCGTCGTGGCGACGAGCTTCACCGGCGATTGGAAGGGCGACTGGAGCCACGTCTGCGAGGCGCGTTTCACCGAGATCGCCTACCGGCCGCCGCTCATGACGCCGAAGCCCAAGGTGCAGGGTGTCGAGAGCGCCACCGTCGTCGGCCCCAAGGGCGAAGAGATCCACACCGACGAGTTCGGCCGCGTCCGCGTCCACTTCCACTGGGATCGCGAGAGCAAGATGGACGACAACTCGTCGTGCTGGATCCACGTGAACCAGCCGTGGTCGGGCACGGGCTACGGCGGCATGAACATCCCGCGCATCGGGCAAGAGGTCATCGTCGACTTCCTCGGCGGCGACCCCGACCGGCCCATCATCGTGGGGCGCGTCTACACCAACCTGCAAAAGGTCCCCTACCCGCTGCCCGCCAACAAGACGATGAGCGGCTGGCGCTCGAACTCGTCGCCGGGCGGCGGCGGCTTCAACGAGCTCATGTTCGAGGACGCCAAGGGCCGCGAGCTCGTGCGGTTCCAGGCCCAGAAAGACTACACGGGCCTGGTCAAGAACAACTCCGGTCACGTGATCGGGGCCGACTCCACGCACCACGTCGGGCACGACGAGACGCGGTCGGTCATGAACGATCAGACCATCAAGGTCGGTCACGATCGCAAGATCCGCGTTCAGAACGACCAGGCGCACGTCGTCGACAACAACGTCATCCAGGCCGCGGTCAAAGGCACGACCACCGTCCTCTCGAAGAAGAGCATCACGTCGGCCAGCGAAGAGGAGATCGTCCTCCGCGTCGGGTCGAGCGCGATCGTGATGAAGCCGAACGAGATCAAGATCCAGGCCGACATGGTCTACATCAACCCGGGCAACGTCACGCTGCCCACGCCCCCGCAGCCGCCGACGATCGACGGCGTGAAGAAGCAGGACGGACACTTCTTCGGGGCGCCGTAGGGTCGATGCGCATTCGCAAGGTCTGGTTCGACGGCGTCCGCGGTCTCCCGGATCGGGAGTTCGATTTGACCGACGCGAAGTCCGGCGGCGCCGCGCGCCTCGTGGCCATCACGGGCGCGGCGTCGAGCGGCAAGACGAGCTTCCTCGACGCCATCGTCGCCGCGAAAGAGCACGTCGGGTCGTACGGCTCGCCGCCGGCCCCGGCGTCGGTCGTGCGGCTGGGCGAGGACGCCGCCAAGATCCGCGTCGAGTGGGAGCTCTCGCAGCTCGAGCGCGACCGGTACGGCGTGACCGAGCAGGCGCTCGTCGCCGAGACCCTCTTCGGCGACGCGGTCCTCTCACCGCCCGAGCCGCATCCTGCGCTCGCTGCGCTGCTCTCGGAGTACGACCCCGAGCCCGACGCGGGCAAGGTCGAGTACTTTCACGCGTCGCGCCGCCTTCCGATCGGCGCCTCGGTCGATCTGACGAAGGCGGCCGGCACCCAGGCCGACAGGATGATGCGCCTCGAGAAGAGCGACGCGAAGTACACCGGCCTCGTGCGCTTCGTGGTCGAGGCCGGGCTCGGGCTCGACGTCGACGCCGAGGGGCAACCGCGGGCCCCCGGCCGGGCGAAGCGCGCGTTCGAGGCGCTCTGCTCGACCAAGCGCCTCGGCGGCCTCTACTCGGCCGAGGGCTCGGTTCTCCCCGGCTTCTTCGACGCGCAGGGCGCGGCCTACGGCCTGTCGCAGCTCTCCGACAGTGAGCTCGAGGCGTTCTTGTTCGCCATTTCGTTCGTGCGCTCCGGCCTCGCCGGGTCGCGGTGCGGGTCGTTGATCCTCATCGACACCCCCGAGAAGCACCTGGGCGCCGAGGACGCGGTTCGCTTCGTCGACGCGCTCTCACGGCTGGGCGAAGAGAACCAGCTCGTCGTGGCCACGCGCTCGCGCGATCTCGTCGCGGCCGCTCAGCGCGTCGTCACCCTCGGAGCGGCCTCGTGACGGCCAACGTCCGGTACGACGTCGACGAGCTCAGCTTCGAGGTGCCCGACGGCTTCGTCGACCAGAGCACGAACCTCCTCATCCCGACGTCTCCCGCGGGCAAGAATGCCAACATCATCATCACCCGTGAACCGCGCACGGACGCGACGCTCGCGCAGCAGGTCGTCGGCAGCCTGACCGCCGCCGCCGAGAAGGTGCCCGGCCTCAGGGTGCTCGGCCACCGTGAGCGCGAGGTCGGCACCGTGCCCGCCTACGAGGCGCGGACGCACTCGGTCCTGAACAAGGTGCCCACCTACCAGCGGCAGCTCTACTTCAGCTGGTACGGCACGCTCCTCGCCGTCACCGTATCGACGGCGCGCGGCCAGAGCGCCTATTGCGACACCCTCATCGAGAAGCTCGCCTCCACCTTTCGCCTGAGGAAGAAGGCCTGACGTGGACTACGCGACGCAAGAAGCATCGTTCGAGCTGCCGAGCGGGTTCGGCGACGCGAGCTTGAACCGCCTCGTCTACAAACGGCCCACCGGCGATACGCACCTCGTGGTGTCGCGCGCACCCGGGCAGGGCAAGACGCTCGAGCAGCTGACGACGATCAGGCTGCGCGAACAGCAGCGGGCGCTGCCCTACTTCGAGCTGGGGCAGCGGTCCGAGCGGCTCGTGGCCGGCGCCGCCGTCGCGGACGTGTCACTCTTTTACGCTGACGCCGAGCGCAAGCTCTACCAGCGCAGCGCGTCGTTCTTGATCCGCGGCAACCTGCTATTGCTCGCGATCCAGGGTACGGCCACGGCACGAGACGAGATCGATCGGATGTTCGAGCACGCGCTCGCGACGGTCGTGTTCCGGCAGCGAGGCAACTGAGGAGGCAACATGGCGGATCCCATCGAGAGCGCAGCCAGGATCGACGACGCGATCGAGCACACCGGCGCGATGTTCGGCGCGGTGGCGGGCTTCATCGGCGGGCTGATCTTGGGCGCGATCGTCGTCGTCGCCTTTGCGATGACGGGCCCGCTCGCGATCTTCTTGCTGGTCGCCAGCGCGGCCGTCCTGTTCTCTGGAATCGGAGAGTTCCTCGGCAAGAAGTTCTACAAACACGAAGCAGGAGACATAGCCGAGGGCTCCCAGACGGTCTTCGTCGAGGGGCCCCGGCGCAACGCAGCCCGCACGTTCGACAAGGTGAAGTGCCACTCGGGCCAGTTCATCGTCTCGGGCACGTTGACGATCGAGATCGAGGGCCGCAAGGCCGCCCGCGTGACCGAAGAGACGCGCTGCGACGGCAAGATCAAGAAGGGCGCCGACACCGTCAAGTACGGCGGGCCCAGCGTGCAGGTCGCTCCCAAGCGCTTCAGCGGCGAGATCGATCCGTTCTTCTTCGTGTTCCGCGAGGTCGTCGATTGGGCCACGATCATCCTCGGCGGCTGGAAGCTCTTCACCAAAGATTGGAGCAAGCTCACCAAGATCGGCAAGCTGCTCGAGGGCGCGGCGCTCGCGTACACCGGGCTCGACAAGACGCTCAGCGGCCTCGGGATGTACTGGAACGCCACCGGAAACTACGGCGCCGCCAAGTGGCTGGGCGACAACATCACCGACACCTGGGCCTACAAGTCCGTCGGCTGGGCTTTCGGCCTGCGCGGCTTGAAGAACGGCGTGATGGACGCGCGCGCCGATTATCTCGCGCGGCAAGCCGCCGGCGCGACACCGCACCTGCCGACCGCGACCCCCGACCTGCCGTCGGTTCCCCACACCAACCCGTCGGTGCCTCACACCACCCCGTCGGTGCCGAATCAGCCGCTCGCGTTGCCGGCGCCGCAACCCCAGCTCGCGCTCCCGGCGCCTCAGCCGCAGCTCGCGCTGCCCGCACCGCAACCGCAGCTCGCGCTGCCCGCACCGCAACCGCAGCTCGCGCTGCCGGCGCCTCAACCGCAGCTCGCGCTGCCGGCGCCTCAACCGCAGCTCGCGCTGCCCGCACCGCAACCGCAGCTCGCGCTGCCCGCGCCGCAACCGCAGCTCGCGCTGCCCGCGCCGCAACCGCAGCTCGCGCTGCCGGCGCCCAAGCCACAGCTCCTTCTGCCTCCTCCCTCCGGCGGCACGCCGACCGGCGGCGGCGGGGGCTGATCCCCAAGCAGACGCATGACACGACAGACCTCACCGCCGTTCGACATCGAGGACCCGCCGACCGCCGACGACGACAAGCCGTTGGTCGAGAGCCGAGGCACGATGCCGTTCCTTCGCGCCGCGCATCTCCAACCGCCCGGCGCCGGCGGCGCTGCGCCCTCGTTCGGACCGCCGCCGGCGCCGGCACAGCCTGGGCCGCCGGTGCCATCGGCACCACCCATGCAGCATCCGTCTGCATGGGGCCCGGCGCCGTTCCCCTCGTCACCCGCGCCCGGCGAGCGCGTGCGGGCATCGACGGCGGCCGCTGCGCAGGCGGTCGCTCCTGCAATGCCGTATGGCCGCGTGTCCGGCACGCCCTTCACCGCGCCGGCCCCCGCGCCGGTCGCCGCACCGGCACCCCGCCACGACTCGAGCGCCGCGTTCGGTGGCCTCGCCGCTGCGTCCGACGCAGCCGTGCCCGTCGCCCAACGGCCCGCGCTCGACCAACCCAAGCCTGCATCCGCGCCCCGCGCGCAAGGCAACGAGTACCTCGACCTCGTCTGGTTCGATCCCTCTGCTCCCGTGCGGATCCGCGAGCAGACGGCTTGGGCGGATCTGCTCCGCGACCCGCCCAAGACCAACGACTGGGTCACGGGCGACGAGGCCGATCGCAGCCAAGATCGCGCGCGCGAGGAGCGCGACGTTCGCCGCGCCCTCTCTCGCGTACCCACCGTCTCCCCCGATGCCATTCACCTCCTCGTCAGCGAGGCGATCGACGAGGACGGCGTGCTCGTGCGCCCGCTGTGCGTGGTGGGCGGCGATCTCATGCTCGCGTTCGACCCCGTCGAGAGCCTCAAGGCGATGATCGACGCGGCCTCGCACTTTGCGGCCGGCGACAAGAAGCTGAAAGACGTCGTCGACGCGGCCGCCGCGACCGTGGGTGAAGAGAAGCGCATCGCGCCGACCCTGGTCGAGACCCTGTCGTCGCGCATCCGGCAGGCGTTCGCGTCGTCGCCGCGCGGCGTGGCCCACGACTACCTGGACGTCACGGTCGAGCGCGTGCTGCTCGACGAGCGTAAGTACGCGCGGCGAAACGTGCTCGGCGGTCCCCACATCGTGGCCGAGCTCTACGGCGAGACGGGCGCGCCGATGCCCACGTACCTCGGCGCCAACCTGGCCGACACGCTCCCGCTGTTCCGGCGGTTCCGCGTGCGTCTGCTCGCCGAGCCCCATCCCCCTCAAGACCCGACCGACGCGGGTCACGTCGCGCTGAAGGCCCTCGCCCTCTCGCGCGTCGTGCCGCGACGGCGGGGCGCGTAACGGACCGGAGAACAGGAGAAGCCCACCATGTCGAGATCAGCGAGACGCGCCGAAGCCCGGATGGCTGCTCCCTACCAGGCGCAGATCCCCAGGGTACGCGCACGGGTCGAGTCGACGAACTTGGCTCCGATCCTCGCCCGCATCGAGGCGCGCCGGCAGTTCCACGACGACCTCATCAGCCAGTTCCAGGACTGGCAGCGCAGCCGCATCGCCGACGGGCGCCAGCAAACGGCGGAGAGGGCGGGCCAGCGCGCCAACCTCTCGATCCACCCCGGCACGTCCAGCGCTCGCGTCCGCGAGCAGTGGAACCTCATCTGGACGTATTACCGCGCCGCGCAGCTGGTGACCGACCGGCTCGACCGCATGGTGCACGCGCGAACGATTCGCGACATTTTGATCCGGAACGAGATCGTGCTCCAGCACCTGCATCGGTCGCTCGATCCCGATCTGCCGCGCATCGCCGATCTCCAGGGCGTGATCGTCCGCGAAGAGACGGCGCGCGCCGCGCTGGGCAGCGCCGCGACCGCGTCGCTCGAGCGCGAGACGCCCGACGCCTGGGGCGAGCGCCCGTGGGTGTGGGAGGGCCGGGCGTGGGACGTCGACTACCTGCGGCAGCAGCAGCTCCTGCGCGATCGACAGCAAGCGCAGTTCGAGACACGGATCACGATCCCGCGGCCGTTCTGCGTCATGCGGCCTCGCATCCAGGCGCTCGCCGACCACGTCGTGTGCATGGTCCTGCCGCCGCGCGACTGACGGCCGGCCCAGCTCAGCCGAGCTTGGCGGCGAGGGCGGTCTCGAGCTGCACGAGCGACTTGGTGAAGCCGTCGATCCCCTCGTCGAGCTTGAACGTCGACATGTCGTCGGCCGCGTGCATCGCGCGAAACCGCGCTTCGGTCATCTCGACACGCTCGACCTTGGCGCGCTTGGCCGCGGCCGGGTCGAGCTTGCGGGGAACCTCGCCGTCTTTCGACTCGAGCTCGGCGAGGAGCTTCGGGGAGATGGTAAGGAGGTCGCAGCCGGCGAGCTCGAGGATCTCGCCGGTGTTGCGGAAGCTCGCGCCCATCACCTCGGTCGCGTAGTCGAAGTGCTTGAAGTACTCGTAGATGCGCGTGACGCTCACGACGCCCGGGTCTTCGTGCGCGGGGTAGCTCGACTTTCCCGTCTTCTTCAAGAAGTAGTCGAGGATGCGGCCGACGAACGGCGAGATGAGCGTGGCCTTGGCCTCGGCGCAGGCGATCGCCTGGTGGAGCCCGAAGAGCAGCGTGAGGTTGCAGTGGATGCCGTCGCGCTCGAGCACCTCGGCGGCGCGGATCCCCTCCCACGTCGACGCGATCTTGATGAGGATGCGCTCGCGTTTGATCCCGGCCGCTTCGTACATGCCGATGAGCTTCTTGGCCTTGGCGATGGTGCCCGGCGTGTCGTACGAGAGCCGCGCGTCGACCTCGGTCGAGACGCGACCCGGGACGATGGCGAGGATCTTCTGGCCGAACGCGACCGAGAGGTGATCGATCGCCTCGGCGACGATGTCGGCCGACTTGGCGCCGGCGCCGAGGTTCTTCTTCGCCTGCTCGAGCGCGCCGTCGACGATCGCGGCATAGGCCGGCATCTCGGCGGCCGCGGCGAGGAGCGACGGGTTCGTCGTGGTGTCGCGCGGCTGGAACCGCTCGATCGAGTTGATGTCGCCGGTGTCGGCTACCACGACCGTGTGCTTCTTCAGCTCGTCCAAGAGACTCATCGTCATCTCCTCGATCAGCGCCCTACTTCAGCCGGGCGGGCGCCGGGATCTCGCCGCCGCCGCGCACGTGCTCGACGATCGCGCCGCTCAACTTGTCGACCAGGGTCACGCATTTTTTCGAGACCTCGCCTATCGAAGCACCCTTGCATTCGTCGCGCCGGTCCTTGTTGAGCTTCGCAATACCGGGGTCGCCCAGGAGCGCGTTCTGGGTGGCCTCGGAGAAGTCTTTCCACACCACCTTGGCGTTCTTGGGCTTGGGGGGCACACTGAAGGTGAGCTCCTCGGCGCTCAGCGTGGCGCACGTGCCGTCCCACCGAAGAACGTCGTAGCCGCCCGAGGCGCCGCTCACCTGGATGCCGGTCTCGTTCTTTCGCGCGAGGAGGATGATGACCTCTTCGTCGAAGACGAGCTTGTCGGCCGAGCTCGCGCCGCCCGACGCGTTCCACGCGTCGACCGTCATCTTGAGGTAGCCGCGTGAGAACGGGGTGCCCTTGCGAAAGAAGGCGAGCGCGACGTCGGGGTTCATCCCGCCGCAGAGCTTCTTGGTGAACGCGGCCGGCGGCAGACAGAGATCGCCGTTCTGCTTGCAGTCGGTGGGGATCGCGCTCGCGTCGACGGCGGGCGCTGCATCCGGGCTCGCCTTGGCCGAGCTCGCTGTGGCCTCGGGGCTCGTGTCACCCGGCGGCGTGTCACCGGCGGTCGCGGTTTCGGAGGCCGGGGTCGAGGACCCGCACGCGGTCGCACACAGTGCGACAAGTAGCGCAAAACGTCGGTGCATCGTGGCCGCACGTTACCCGCGCTCCTCGCGGTGGTCGAGAGCCTCTCTGCCTTGACGGCGTTCTCACGCCCGGCGATGAGAGTCATCGGCATGCTGCGGGGCATCGCATCCAAGCTCGTGTTCGGGGCCGTGGGCGCGCTCGCTTGGTCCGCGTGCGCGGGCGAGAGCGACAGCCCCGAGACGGGCGACGGCAGCATCACGACCGGCGTCTCTGCGTCGGCCACCGCCGGCTCTCAGCAGGCGTCGACGGGCGCGTGGGGCGCGGGGCACCAAGGCGGGGGCGGCGAGGGCGCCGGCTCGACGGGGCCCTACCCGATCGTGTTCACCCCCGCCGTCGATCCGTTCAACGACTCGACATTTCGCGGTGGCCAGCTCGCCGCGCACATCGAGACGATCTTGGCCGAGACTGGTTATGACAAGGTCGTCATCATTGGTCACTCCCAGGGCGGTCTCGACGCGCGTGTCGTGGCCCACGATCGGCCCGACCTGGTGGCGGCCGTCGTCACCGTGGCCACGCCGCACGGCGGCACGCCCGTGGCCGACGTCGCGCTCGGTCTGCTCGATGATCCGAACTTCGCCGGCATCGTCGACGACCTCGTCAACGCCATCGGCGCACCGCTCTACGATCAGGTCGGCAACGAGACGGCCGTCTCCAAGCCGATGCATCTGTTCTCGTCACCCGGCATCGCCGCGTTCAACGCGGCGTACCCCGACGCGCCCGGCGTGTTCTACGCCAGCATCACCGGCCGCACCGACCACAGCCTGGGCGGCGTCGCCTGCGTGCCCGACGTGAAGCCCGCGTTCATGACGACCAACGAGTCCGACGACGACCCGACCGACCCGTTCTTCTTCTTGACCGAGACCCTTATCGACGGTGACGGCTCGATCCCCAACGACGGCCTCGTCCGCGTCGTCGACGCCCGCCACGGTGAGTTCTGGGGCTGCATCCCCGCCGACCACCTCGACGAGGTCGGGCACCTGCTCGGCGACGGCCCCGGGTTCGGCAACGACTTCCACCACCACGAGTTTTACCGGGACCTGGTCGCGCACCTGCGTTCGCTGGGGTACTGAGCGGTCTCAGTCGTCAGATCGCGGCGCTCTTGCTGGCCATGTGAAAGTCGTGGGCGACGATCGCGGGGGCGCGGATCACGGTGCTCTGGCCCCAGGGGATCCACGCGGCGTCGGCCGTCCACGCGGTGGCGCTCGAGAAGACGCGGGCGGGTGAGTCGTTGAAGCGGAAGTTGGCGACGGGAGCGGTGATCTTGCCCTTGTCGATCAAGAAGACGCCGTCGCGGGTCAGTCCGGTGATCGTCATCGTCTTGGCCTCGAGCCATCGCACGTACCAGAGT
>CALKVR010000406.1 GCA_938004815.1 uncultured Polyangiaceae bacterium
CCGCCGCCGAGGCCACCGCGCTCGAGGCGACGGTGGGCCCGTTGCTCGCCGGAGGCGACGAGCACGCGAGCCCCAGCATGAGGACGACTGCAGGGAGAGCCCGGCGGAATCGGAGTCGCATGTGGGACCAGCCTGTCATGGGCGCCGTGACAGGGCAACGCGACTCGCGCCCCCGGCCTTACGGCATGACGCCGCGTGCCGCGCGGACTCGACGCTGGCCGGTGCGCGTGTCTTCCCAGACGACGACGAGCGCGCCACCGGCGGTGGCGGCGACGTCGGGCGCGAGCTGCTGTGCGCCGCCGCCGTCGTCGATCCGGAGCGGCTGCGTGCCGGTGCCGACGCGTGAAGCGTAGATGCCGCTCTTGCCGTCACGGACGTCTTGCCAAGCGGCGATGAGCCCCCCAAGGTCGGCGGCGATGGCGGGTCGAAACGACGGCGGGCTCGCCTCCGCCGGCGAGCCGAGCGCTTCGCTCGGCGAAGGTGAGCCGCCGGTGATCGCCGCGGCGCGGGCGCGGGCAGGCGCACGGCGAGCGCGCACGTCGGTCCACGCGCATGCCAAGGACGCGCCATCGAACGCGAGCCGCGGATCGTCATGGAGACGCTCGGGCGCGTCACCCGCGTCGTCGACGCGCTCGGGGGGCCCGAACGTGGCGCCACCGTCGTCGGATCGGGCCACGAGGGCGTCCCATTGAAAGGCGCGGAAGTCGACCCAGGCCACCGCGACGGACGAGCCGTCGACAGCAACGCTGGGCGACCACTGGTTGTTCCGTGGGTTCGGCGCGGGGAGCGCCGCGGGCGCGTCGACCGGCGCCACCGCCCATGTGGTGCCAGCGGATCGCGCGAGCATGATCCGCTCGTTCTCGGTCTCACCCGAGACGAAGGCGACGAGCGCCTCGCCCGACGCATCGAGCGCGATCGATGGGAGCCACTCGTCGGCGCCCGCGGTCGCCGCGCCCGGCGAGACGGCCGCGCCGAAGCTCGCGCCGCCATCGCTCGAGCGCGCCACCATGACGCGCGCTCCATCGGGGCTGCGCGCTTGCCAAGCGACCGCGGCGTCGTCGCCGCGTATCGCCACCACCGGTGTGATCTGGGCGTCGGCCCCGCTCGCGACCGTGGTGGGGGCGGAGAACGAGAACCCCCCGTCGCTCGAGCGCGTCGACCAAACGGACGCGACGCCGGAGACCGTCTCCGTCCAGACCACGAGCACGTTCGAGCCAGACGCGGCGACGCGGGGCATCGTCTGCTCGGCTGCGCTCGCGGGGGCGACCTCGATGCTCGCTCCGAGCCCGCCTGCCTCGGTGGCCTCGGACACGGGCCACGGGCCGAGATCGAGGTCGGCGGCGATGACGGTCTCGACGTACCCGTTCGCGCGCGGGCCCCCGGGGAGTACGGCGATCGCCGCCTCGCGCAACAGGGCGCGCCGTTGCTCGAGGGGCAGGGTGGGGTCGGAGGCCCCGGGATCGTCCGCCAACCACGGCGCAACCGCGATCGTGCCGAGCATCGGATCGAGGCCGACGTACGCGGGCCGCGCCGAGCCGGGCCGCGCGTCACCGAAGATGGCGCTCTGCCCGTCGAACACCAGATCGAACAGGTTGCCGGTCAGGTGGGGGATGGCCGCGTAGCGGATCGAGCCGTGCTTCTGCACCGCGGACCAACCGCTCTGCGTCACCACCTCGGGCAACCAATCGCCGGGGAGCTCCTCGATGCCCCAGCCGCCGAACGCCTCGGGCTGCACCAGGAGATTCGCGCCGAGCGCGTCGAGCCGGTGCAACACGTCGGGCATCCACGCGTCTTTGCTGGTGACGATGCCCAGCTTGGCGAAGCCGAGATCGACGGGCGTGACGTCTGCGAGCGACCCGTAGGAGAGCCGCAGATCGGTCTCTTCGCTCGGCACGAGATAGGGCTTGCGCCGCATGGCGGCGACCGCGCCGTCGGGGGCGTAGACGTATGCGGTGTTGAAGGCCCCCCGCTCGGACGCGACGAAGACCGATGACACGGCGCCCTCATCGGGATCGGCAAGCGCGGCGATCACGGCCGGATCGGTGGACGTGGTGATCGCCCCGGCCACGTCGGCGTTCGCGACGACGAACGCGCCCGTCCGGGCGGCGATGTCGCGCATCGTCCCGTCGAACGCGCGCCACACCGTATCGGTCAGCGCGAGCACGAGGCCCTCGGCGAAGTCGAGCGGCCCGAACACGGACTCGTAGTACGTGATCGCGGGCTCGTACGGCCCGGCGAGCGCGAGGAACGCCTCGATCGATGTGTCGGCCTCTCGAGCGAGCGCGCCGCGCGAGCCGATGAACGCGGCGTGCAGGCCTGCGTTCTCCGGCAAGACGACCAGGTTGGGGCGATCGTCAGCCAGGCACGGCACGACCGCCGCCTCCACCTGCTCGACCAGGTGATCGCGGTAGGCGGCGTACGAGACCCAGACCTCGGGCCGGAGCCGCGGCTGCACCACGAAGACGCGGACCCCGACCCCGGTGAAGGCGTACGCGCCGCACCGGGTCGGAAGCGGGTCGTCAATCGGCGCGGGCGGGCCGACCGGCGGGGCGTCGGCGTCGCCGCACCCACGAGCGCCACGGCCGCTGCTCGCCGGATCATGACGCGCCCGCCCGCTCGGGCTCGGGCGCGCGAGAGAAGAGGACGCGCGCCGCCTCGTAGAGGATGGCGAGGGCGAGCGCGACGAGGACGGCGCCGACGGCGCCGTTCATGGTCGCCGCATCGAGGGCGAGGCCGCGCGTGGAGAGGGTGGTGACCGCGTGGCTGATCTGCGCCACGAGGGCCCAGAGAGTGATGCCCATCACGAAGACCATCGGCACCGCCGTGTACCAGACCCGGCGTCGTTCACGGTGGAGCCACACCGTGACGGCGAGGAGGGTGAGCGCGGCGAGGAGCTGGTTGGAGGTGCCGAAGAGCAGCCAGTAGTCCATGTACGCGGGGCGCGCGCCCGGCGCCGGCGGCGAGGCGCTCGCGACGAAGATGGCGGGCACGGCGAGCGTCGCGAGGGTCGCGCCTGCCGAGGCGACGCGGCCCTTCAGCCCGAAGAGCTCCTCGAGGACGTACCGTCCGAGGCGCGTCGAGACGTCGAGCGTGTCGAAGATGAACGTGGAGAACGCCATCGCGCCGAAGGTGGCCGCGAAGACGAAGTTCTCTTTGCCGATGATCACGGTAAGGAAGCGGCCCAGGCCGTCACCGTAGATCTTGCCCGGCCCAGGCATCGGCCCGTCGCCCTTGACGACGATGAGGATGGTCGAAAGAGCGAGGATGGCGACGAACGCCTCGAGCAGCATCGCGCCGTAGCCCACCGGCTTGGTGTGCGACTCCTTGGCGATCTGCTTCGACGTGGTGCCCGAGCAGACGAGCCCGTGGAACCCCGAGCACGCGCCGCACGCGATCGTGACGAAGAGGAACGGGAACATCGCCCCGAACGGCCCGCCGGCATCGAACGTCTTGATGGCTGGCTGGGTGACGTCGAACTCGCCCGGAAAGCGCAGCCCGCCGAAGAGCGCGATGTAGAGGATGAACCCGCCCAGGTAGCCGCGCGTCTGAAGCAGCAGCCAGACCGGCAGGAGCGACGCGACGAAGCAGTAGCCGAGGATCGCGAGGCCCCAGACCATCTGGGGGTGCGCCACGTCGAGGACGAGCACCGTCGAGATCTTCGTCCCGAGCCAGACCAACCCCAGGGTGGCGGGCACGAAGATGATCGTGGTGAGCCAGAGCGGGGGTTTGAGGAACCGCTCGACGACGCCCATCACGATCGAGAGCCCCAGGTAGAGCACGCTCGCGATGGCTACCGCGCCGCCGGCGTTGAACGAGACGCCCTCGAGCTCCTCGGTCTTGCCGACGAACGTGCTCGCGGTGATGTCGGTGAACGCGACGATCACGTAGATGAGCGCCAGCCAGATGAAGCTCATCACGAGGAGCCACGCCCGCTTGCCCACGTGGCGCTTCATGATCTCGGCGACGCTCTCGGCCTCGTGGCGCACGCTCGCGACGAGCGCAGAGAAATCGTGGACCGCGCCGATGAAGATCACGCCGACCGCGATCCACAGCACACACGGCAACCAGCCGAACATCTGGCACGCGATGATCGGCCCCGCGATCGGCCCCGCCGCGGCGATGGCGCTGAAGTGCTGCCCCAAGAGATAGAACGGCCGGGTGGGGACGTAGTCGTTGCCGTCATCACGCTCGGCGGCGGGCGTCGTGCGCTTGTCGTCGAGGCTGTAGTTTCGTGCCACGACGCGCCCATACAGT
>CALKVR010000407.1 GCA_938004815.1 uncultured Polyangiaceae bacterium
GAGTTGTTCTGTCCGTAGGCCTTCTCGATCTGGTTGAGGCTCTGCGCGATCAAGAACGCCTTGATGCTGTATCCGGCCATGAACGCCAATGCCGATTCAAAAAAGTCGAGCCGGCCAAGCGCGGGACGCTCGCGCAGCGCTACGCATCACGGCTCGCCCGCCAGAGCGCGCTCACCATCGACGCCCCCATCCAGTACCGCGTGAAGCGCACCATCAAGCTCCCCGCCGGCGCCAGCGTGCTCAACCTGGCCCCTGAGGTCGACAAAAAGGGCGCTCACGTGGGCGCGCGTCGCAAGCTCGCCGCACAGGGTGACACCATCACCGAAGAGTTCACGATGACCCTGCCCACCGGCACGGTGAGCGCCGACAAGTACCGCGCGTTCCTCGATGACGTGCAGGCGGTCGACGCCGGCTTCTTGGCTGCCATCCGCGTCCGAGTCAAACCTTGAGGGTCTCGGAGCGCGAGCCGCTGGGGCCGCGCACCACGTTTCGCGTAGGCGGGCCCGCGCGGTTCTACACCGAGGTCACGACCGAGCTCGCGCTGACGGATGCGCTGTCGCGCGCGCGCGCGCTCGGCGTGCCCGCGTTCATCTTGGGCGGCGGCTCCAATCTGCTCGTGGCCGACGCCGGGCTCGAGGCGCTGGTGGTCCGCGTCGCGTTGCGCGGGCTCACGTTCGAAGACGCCGCGGGCGTGACGACGATGCGCGCGGGCGCCGGAGAGCCCTGGGACGGTGCGGTCGAGGCGTCGGTGGCCCGTGACCTCGCCGGCCTCGAGTGCCTGTCGGGAATCCCCGGCGACGTGGGGGCCACGCCCATCCAGAACGTGGGCGCCTACGGGCAAGAGGTCGCTGACACGATCGTCGGTGTCGGCGTCGTCGAGCGCGACACCGGGGCCGCGAGCGAGCTCGGGCCCGTGGCGTGCTCGTTCGGCTACCGCGACAGCGCCTTCAAGCGCGATCTCCGGGGTCGGTACGTCGTGACCTCGGTCGCGTTCCGGCTCGCACCGCGCGGTGAGCCGACCGTCCGCTACGCCGAGCTCGAGCGTGCGCTCGCAGGGCGGCCGCGAAGCGTCGCCGTCGTTCGTGAGACGGTGATCGCCCTCCGGAGAAACAAGGGCATGGTCCTCGACGAGGCCGACGCCGACACCCGCAGCGCGGGCTCCTTCTTCACGAACCCCCTCGTCGCGGCGACCACCGCCGAAGCGGTCACCGACCGCGCGCGTTCGCTCGGCGTGCTCGGCTCCGGCGAGGCGATGCCGTCGTGGGCCCAGATCGACGGCACGGTGAAGCTATCGGCCGCGTGGCTCATCGAGCGCGCCGGCTTCACCAAGGGCACGCGACGCGGTCGCGCGGGCATCTCGAGCAAACACAGCCTCGCCCTCGTCAACCTCGGGGGCGCGAGCGCGACCGACCTCGTCACGCTCGCGCGTGAGGTGCAGGCAGGTGTCGAGGGGCGCTTCGGCGTGCGCCTCCACCCCGAGCCCGAGCTCGTCGGCTTCACGCCGGCCGAGCTCGGCGACCTCCTGCTCGGCCAGACGATTACTTGATACTGACCGTCTTCGAGACGGTCATCGGCGCGCCCGAGAACGCGGGGACGCGCGCAGACTTGAAGGTGGAGGCGATGCAGCTGCCGACCGGCGTGCCGGCGAAAGGCGCGCCGACCGTCGCTTGGGTAGCCTTGCCGCTGGGGGCGAACGTCACCTGCACCTTGCTGCTGCCGGTGGGCCCGCCTGGCTTCTTGCAACCCTTGGCCGAGCCGGCCGCAGCACCGAGCGCCGCCGAAGCAGCGCCACGATCGAAGGGGGCGTCGCCGCTCGCGGCGGTGGGCTCGTCCTTCTTCTCGTCTTTCTTTTCGTCCTTTTTCTCGTCTTTCTTTTCGTCCTTTTTCTCGTTCTTCTTCGCGTCGGCGACGGCCTTTTCGTAGGCGGCCTTCTGCTCGGGGGTGGCCGAGTCGGGGGGCGGGCCCGACGCATCGGGCTCTGCGGACGGCGCCGCGCTATCGGTTGGCGCGGCGGTCTCGGTCGCCGCCGCGACCGGGTCGGCCGGTTTGCTCGTCTCTTCGGGCTTCGTGTCGCTCGCGGTCGTCTCGGCCGGCTTGGCCGCGTCGGCCGCGGGCGCCTTGTCGTCGCCGCCGCTCGCTACGAAGAAGATGATGCCGCCGATGAGGGCGAGCACACCCACGCCGCCCACGATGAAGGGCACGGGGCTCGTCTTCTGCGGGGGCGGAGCGAAGTGCGCCGGCGCGATCATCATCCCCGAAGCGGGGGGATGCACGCTCGGCGGCGGAGGCGGAGGCGGCGGCGGCTCGATCACCGGCGCCATGAGCGGCGGAGGCGCGAGCATCGGCGCCGCCCCCACGCCACCGAGGCTCAGGATGTCGTCGACGCGATCGTTCTTGTTGCTCGCGAACGGATCGGCCGCTTTGGTCGCGGGCTTCGTGGCGGCGGCCTCGGCGGCGGCGAGGTCCTTGAGCGAGAAGAGCACGCTCGTCTCGTTGCGCTCGCCGATGTGCTTGTCCGAGAGCCCGCCGGCCGCGGGCGCGGCCTTGGCGCTGGTGTCTTGCTGGAGCCCGCCCCCGCCGAACAGGTCGACGCCGCTGCCGCGCGCGACGGCGCGACGCGCCGCCGTCGTGGAGCCGACCGCCGGCGTCGCGGCGGCCGCGGCGAGCGGGGTATGCGCGTGACCGTTGCCGTTGCCGTTACCGTTACTGCCGAAGTGAGCGGCGGCCGCAACCGGCGCGGGCGCGACCGCGGTCGCCTCTTGGTTCGCTTGCTGGAGCAAGGGGGCGAGCTCCGCCACCTCGAGCAGGGGCGCCCAATCGCCCATGCCCTCTTTCCAGACGTAGGTGTCGTGGGTGAGCGCGCCCTTCGCGTACTCGGTGAGGATCTGCGCCGTCGTCATCGTGCGCTGATCGTCGTCGGTGACGCTGACGGTCCACTCGTCGGGGTTGACGGCCTCACCGCCGCCGTATCCGGCGTGCTGCTGGCTCATCAACTGCGTCGACGCGTCATCGGCGCCGTCACCGGCCTGGAGCTGGGCGACAACCGCCGGGTCGTTGCCGTTGACGACGATGGTGCTCGAGCACTTCTTGCACTTGAGCTTGATGACCTTCCCGACGACCTTCTCGTCAGCGATGGTGTATTTTGCCGCGCAGGACTGACACGATATCTTCATTCCGACGGCCCTCCAGACGGCACGCCACGAGGGAACAAGGTCTTTGATGATACGGGCGAGAGTCGGGGGGGTGCAAGTTGAGGCATCCCCCACCCTGCGGACATGTGGGTTCTGCTACGCTGAACGGGTTGAAACCTGAGGGAGCGGAGTGAGGGCGCGCTCGGCCATCCTCATCGGTCTGTTGGCCGCCGTGGCCGGGGTTCCTGCGCTCCGCGGGCCCGCCCTGGCGCAAGACAAGCCCACCCTGGCCGGGACGTGGAGCGCCAGCTCCCTGAAAGAAACGTGGAGCACCACCGACTGGGGCGAGGCCTGCGGGCCCAAGCCGACCTCGAGCGGTGGCGCTCCGGGCGGAACCGTCACCGTCTCGCCGACCGGCGGCGACCTCGCGTTCTCGGGTGCGGGCCGCGCCTTCTCGACGGCCGAGTGCTGGGAGCGCTTGCCCGGCCTCAAGCGGACGGCCCACTCGTCGGGCGCCCGGGGCTGGTCGAACAAGTGCTCGAGCGCCGCGGGCGATCCGCGGCGAGCGAGCGTGTCCAACACGTGGAGCGCTACCGACGACACGATCGTCTTTCAAGAGACCGGCGTCTTCGAGTTCGCGATCAAGGACACCAAGTGCAAGGCGAGCGTCTCGCGCTCACGCTCGTACAAGCTCCAGCAGCGCGCGGGCGAGAGCCCTCCGCCGGTGGAGACCGCCGCGCCCACCGCGACGCCGCCCGCCCCGCCGCCAGAGAAGACGGCCGATCCACCGAGCGCGACGTGCGACGCGCCCGGCCCTCCGGCGCGCTTGGAGGTCCGTCCGATCAAGAAGCTCCTGCGCCCTGGCGAGTCGTTCTCGCTGACGGCGCGCGTCTCGGACAAGGCGGGCTGTCGGCTCTCGTTGGCCCCCGAGGTGTCGGTCGCGTCGTCGGGTGAGGGTGACGCCCGCGTCAGCGCCGACGGCCTGAAAATCTCGGCCGCTGCAGACTCACCGGCGGGGAGGCGCAAGGTCGACGTCACGCTGGGAGGCAAGACCGTGACGGTGGAGGTCGAGGTGGCGCTCGCAGATCGCTACGACGAGCTGCTCGTGGCGCGCGGCCTCAA
>CALKVR010000408.1 GCA_938004815.1 uncultured Polyangiaceae bacterium
CCAAAGCCCGCGTCGTCTGCACCTTTTGCGTGACGGCCGCGACCTTGGCGCCGAACAGCTGCTCGACGGCGAGCTTCAACGTCTCCTTTATCTGGTCGACGTGGACGACGTAGAGGTTCTGCGACTGGCCCTCGCACTCGGGGAGGATCTCCCAGCCCGGCGTGTCGATGGCGCCCTCGTCGAGGGCGGTCACCTTGCCGATCGCGCGCTCGACGCGCATCTCGGGGGGGAACTGCTGGGCGAAGCGCGCGAACGGGCCCTGACCGTAGAGGCCGTCGCGCAGCCGCTTCATGTCGTCGACCGTCGGCTGGGTGGTGAAGCTCCACGTGAACGCGACGTGGTGGATGCCCGTGCCCGCGATGTCGCCGTAGTAGCTCGCGCGCGCGGGGTCGGCGAGGATCTCGGCGACGCGCACCGCGCTCTCTCGCTGCGTCGCGTGGAACACGTGCGAAAAGGGCGATTTGATCGGGTCGCCGTTGGCGTCGACGAGCCGGTCGGTGAGCACGACCGCGTACTTGGACATCTCTTCGAGCGGCAAGAGCGGCCGCAAGATGAGGGTGTCGGTCTCGCGCTCGTAAAACGTCATCAGGTGATCGGCGATGCACTGGTCGCGATCACGGCGGCGCTGCACGCAGGCCGGGTCGCCGTAGGTCGTGCTCTTGGGGTTGTCGCAGTTCTGGAGATCGGCCTGCGGGCACGCGAACGGCTCGTCGAGGTTGGGGATGTCCATGTGCCCGTCGAAGTCGGTGTCGAGGGCAGGCGTGAAATCGAGCGGCGAGATCGCGCCGCGGCTCGACTCGTCGCGGGTCTCGAACAAGAGGTTGCGCTCGCTCGCGCGCGTGTCGTTGGCCCAGTACCGGTCGAGGCGCTTGAGGGTGTACTCGAAGTTGCCGTTGCCCAGATCGAGCGGCACCGGGATGCCCGTCTCGAGATCGATGAGGTAGATGGCGTCGTCTTCGAAGTCGTAGTCGTCGCCCTGGTGACGCTTCTTGATGTTGCCGACGTCGAGCGCGGCCTGCACCGGGGCGCGCGCGCGATCACCCACCGTCGCGAGATCGAAGCTCACCGTGATCGGCGCGAACGTGCCCCAGCCCTCGAGCTCGTCGAACCGCCGGCGCGCGTCGCGCTCGATCTCGGTCGGCGCCGTCAGGCTCGCGTTGATGCGCAGGCCGGTGCGGCTCGTCGGGTCGGCCCACGTCGCCGTGTCGATCGGCAACGGAATATCGGGCAGCGGCGTGTGGGCGAGGTCGTAGCGCACGGCCGCGCCGGGGCCCTCGGGCGTGCGCCCGAACGCGAGCGGCGCCGAGTCGTTGCAGCTCGTCGCGGCGAGCGAAGCCGACACGGCTGTGATCAAAGACGTGAAGAGGAGCGTGCGGCGAAGGTGAGGCATGCGTGATTCCGATGGCAGGATGGCCAACTTTTCGTCGGAGCGCGACACTGACCTACAAGGAATTACAAGTCGATGACAATCGAGCCCTTCCGGAATGTTACTCCCCCGGAAGCCGCGATGAACATCGCCCTCGCCGTCCTCTACTTCTCGGTCCTGCTGCTCCTCTCCTGCTACGGCCTGCACCGGCTTCACCTGGTGCTCTTGTGCCGCAAGCACCGCAAACAGATCGCGCAGTGGGTCGGCGACGCGCCGCTCCTCACGTCGCATGATCCGGCCGAGCTGCCCCACGTCACGATCCAGCTCCCGCTGTTCAACGAGTCGACCGTCGTCGAGCGCTTGCTCGAGGCCGTCGCCAAGATGGACTACCCGGCCGAGAAGCTCGAGATCCAGGTGCTCGACGATTCGACCGACGAGACGCGCGCGCTCACGCGGGCCCACGTCGATCGGCTCCGCGAGCGCGGCCTCGACGCGGTGTACATCCACCGCACCGATCGCGTCGGCTACAAGGCGGGCGCGCTCGAGCACGGGCTCAAGATCGCGAAGGGCGAGCTCATCGCCGTGTTCGATGCCGACTTCCTCCCGCAGCCCGACTTCGTCCGCGCCGTCGCCGGTCACTTCGCCGATCCCAAGATCGCGATGGTGCAGACGCGCTGGGGCCACATGAACCGCGAGGTCAGCGCGCTCACGCGAATCCAGGCGATCATGCTCGACGGTCACCACCTGGTCGAGAACCGCGCCCGCTACGGCGCAGGGTTCCTCTTCAACTTCTCGGGCACGGGCGGCATGTGGCGCAAGGCCGCCATCCTCGACGCCGGCGGCTGGCAGCACGACACCCTGACCGAAGATCTCGATCTCTCGTACCGCGCGCAGCTCCGCGGCTGGCGCTTCGTGTACCGCCCCGACGTCGTCACCCCGAGCGAGCTGCCCGAAGAGGTGTCGGCCGTTCGGGCCCAGCAGTACCGCTGGGCCAAGGGCACGGTGCAGACCGCGCGCAAGCTGATGGCGCGGGTCATGCGGGCCGACCTCACGCGCGGCCAGCGCATCGAGGCGTTCTTTCACCTGACGCCGCACTTCGCGTACCCGCTGCTGCTGCTCTTGAACCTCCTCCTCTTGCCGGCGCTGGTGCTGTTCCCCGCCGCCGACACGGCGACGATGCTCGCGCTCGATCTGCCGCTACTCACCGCGACCACGGGCTCGCTCGCCGCGTTCTACATGGAGGCCGATCGCGCGCAGGGTCGCAACCCGATCCGCGCGCTCGCGCGGCTCCCCATGGTGATCGCCCTCGGCACCGGCCTCGCGCCCCACCTCACCCGCGCCGTCTTCGACGGCCTCAAGCAGATGGCGGGCGAGTTCGTGCGTACGCCCAAGCAGGGGTCGAACAGCTCGCGCTACAAGGCCCGCGCCGACCTCCCGATCATCGAGGTCCTGCTCGCGCTCCTCTCGTTCGGCTCGTTCATCGCGTCGATCCAGAGCGGCCACTGGTTCGCGACACCGTTCGCCCTGCTCTTCACCATCGGCTACGTGTACGTCGCGGTGCTCGTCTCGCTCGAGCAGGCCAACCGCCGCCGCACCGAGGCGGCCCTGGGCCTCGAGCGTCCGAGCGACCCGGCCCCGGCCTTGAGCCCGGTCGGCCAGCCCGCCGCGGCCGCCATGCGCGCCGACGTCTGAGGCTTTCTGGAAGCCCCCCTCGACGGAGTCGAGGGGGGTTGGGGGGTGAAGGAGCAGGAGGGGCGTCATCGAGCACTCCACCCTTCCATTTTCAAGACAGTCGCTTACCATCCGAGGCCTCGGGGCGAGGAGCCACGCCGCATGACCAAGGCTGAAATCGTTCAGGCGATCTACGCGAGGCTCGGCGGCTTCTCGAAGAAAGAGGCCGCCGATCTCGTCGACCTGGTGTTCGACACCATGAAAGAGACGCTCGGGCGGGGCGAGAAGATCAAGGTGTCGGGGTTCGGCAACTTCGAGCTCCGCGACAAGCGCCCCCGTCAGGGGCGCAACCCGCAGACGGGCGACCCCATCGTGATCACCGAGCGCCGCGTCCTCAGCTTCAAGGCGAGCAACATCCTCAAGCAGGGCCTCAACCCCAGCCGCGGCGCGACCGAGCGCGCGGGCGAGGCCAGCAACGGCAGCCCCGCCGACGGCGCGCATGGTATCGGTGACGGCAACCTCTCGGGCGGCGGCGCTCCGGGCGCCGGCGGCGCCGGCGGCAGTTTTCCCGGCGGCAGTTTTTCCGGCAGTTGACCCGACGCGTGCGTAACCCGTGAGCCCTCCCTCGCCCCCGTTTCGCGGCACGACCCAGCTCGAGAAGCTGTACTACCGGATCGGTGAGGTCGCGAGCATCGTCGGCGTCGAGCCGCACACGAACTTTTTGAAGGTCGCTCCTTCGAGGCGC
>CALKVR010000409.1 GCA_938004815.1 uncultured Polyangiaceae bacterium
CCCGCCGACGCCGACGCACGCGGGACGAGGACGGTCTTGTCAGGTTTCTCGGCGCACGCCCGCTGTCTCAAGCTGCACGAGCCGAGCGAGAGCGCCACCAGGCATGTCAGCCAGGGCTTCACGGGGTCGAGGCTACCGCGCCCGGGTCCTACGAGCGAGGCTTCATGGCGTCGATCGGGGTCGCTTCCCACGCCCATTGTTCCACGTACGCGAACGACTCCCGGTAGTCGCGAGCTCGCGCGCGAGCTCGCACGCTCGCGGGGTCGGCGAGGGCGCGCTCGTAGGCCTCGCGTCCCAATCCGATCAGGTGATTGATGAGGTCGCGGAACGAATCGTCCCCGGCCTCGATGCGCTCACCGGTCGCGTTCTCCCAGTCGAGCAGGCGCTCCTCGAGGCGCCCCGCGAGCACGAGGCGTCGCGCCGAGAACGCCACGACCCCGGTGGCGCCGAGCGCAGCGAGCACCACGCCGGCCATCGGCTCGTTCTCTGCGTCGGCCCAGTCGATTTCGGCCACCACCTCCCAGAACCGCGCCTCGTCGAGCGCGCCGTAGCTCTCGGACATCGTTCGCCACGCGGCCGCGCGCGCATCTCTCTCGGACTTCGCGTCGACACCGGCGAGCCGCTCGAGCGCGCGCTCGTCCACATCATCGAGGGCGCGGCGAAAGAGATCGTCCAACCCCACGAGCGCCGCGCCGTGAGCGAGGAAGCCGGGCTCCGCAGCGAGCGCCGATGCGGCCGTGGCTGACGCGAGGACGCGCGCGAACGTCTCCTCCCCACGCACGATCGCGTAGGTCCCGAGTTGCTGCGGGTAGGTGCCTGGCGGAAGCGTGATCGCCGTTCCTTGCGCCGACCAGGCCATTCGCGCCGCCCGGAACCGCTGGTTGAGCACTCGGTACGCGTCCCAGATCGCGATCACCCGCTCCAGCTCGCGTTCTCTCCACAGCAGCGCGGCCCCCGCCTCGACCCGCTCCATCAGCCCCTCGAGCTCCGGGGACGGGTCCGGCCAGTCGAGATCGCGAACGAACACCCAGAGCCCCGCCTCGTCCGGTGTCGTCAGCGGCGGCTCGGCATCGTCCTTGAGGCGCTCGAGGGTGGAGCTCACGCGAAGAGGCTAACGCATCTCGGCGGCCGCGCCTGCGCCCGGTGCAGCGCGGCTCGTGCCATCGTCCTCCCGTTCGAGTAGACAAGGGGGAACGAAGGAGCCTCGCGTGAAGGTGCTCGTGACGGGTGGTGCAGGGTTCATCGGTTCGCACATCTGTGACCGCCTCGTGAAAGAGGGCCATCAGGTCGTCGCCTACGACAACCTGTCGAGCGGCCGGCGAGAGAACCTCGCGCATCTCACCTCCAAGGTGGAGCTCGTCGAGGCCGACGTCCGCGACGCGCCGCAGCTCGACTACTACGCCACGGGCTGCGACCTCATCTACCACGAGGCGGCGGTGGTCAGCGTTCCGTACAGCGTCGAGCACCCGCAAGAGACGCATGACGTGAACATCCAGGGCACCCTCAACGTGCTGATGGCCGCGAAGCGCCGGAGCGTGAAGCGCGTCGTCTTCGCGTGCTCTGCAGCCGTGTACGGCGACGACCCCGAGATGCCGAAGCGCGAGACGATGCGCGCGGCGCCGATGTCTCCTTATGGCGTCGAGAAGATCACGGGCGAGCACTACCTCGGCGTGTGGAATCAGCTCTACGGCGTCGAGACGGTGAGCCTCCGCTATTTCAACGTCTTCGGTGAGCGGCAGGACCCGCGCTCGGCCTATTCGGGGGTGATCTCGATCTTCGTCGACCGCGCGCTAAAGGGCGAAGGCGTCACGATCTATGGGGACGGCGGACAATCTCGTGACTTCGTCTACGTGGGCAACGTCGTCGACGCGAACTACCGCGCCGGGGTGACACCCGGCATCGGCGGGCGGGCCTACAACGTGGCGTGCGGCAAGAGCACGACGCTCCTCGGCCTCTTGGAGGCTGTGGAGAGGATCGTCGGCAAGAAGATCGAACGAACCTTCGCCGCGCCCCGGTCGGGCGATATCCGCGAGTCGCTCGCCGACATCGGCCGCATCTCCGACGAGCTCGGCTACGCGCCCACGGTCGGCGTCGAAGAGGGGCTGAGGCGCCTGATCGACCACGTCAAGGGCGAGTGACCGGCGCGCACGTGGCATGCCCGCGCCGCCGGCCGTGACGGGCAAGGCTCCGGCTCGCCGGCTGGCGGACGCCAGCGGGCTGGCGACGCCAATGGTATGCGGCCCGCGCTCGTGATCGTCGATCCCTCCTCGAAACGGAGCATGACGTCGTGGCTCGGGCTGGCGACCGCCACCCCGTAGGGCGGTGCGGCTCCGTCATTTGCTGGGCTCGTGGCCAGGCACGCTTCTTCCAATGGGCGCGCTCCGGAGGTGACCGTGGTTGCTCGACTCGTCCAAGAGCTGGTTCTTCTCTCGCTCGCCGTCCTCGCCCTCGGGGGCTGCGCACCGGGTGATGCTCCGCTCGAGGGCGGCGGCGCGGCGCACCACGAAAGCGCCGTCGATGCCTGCCCTGCGTCTCTGCAAACGGTGCGAGGACACGACGCCTGGACCATCGTCGACCAAGGTGCCCGCTACCGTGTCGAGGCGTTCGTGCTCGAGGGTATCGCGGCGGTCGCAGCCTCTGATGCCGATCGAAGCTGCTTCCTGCCCTGGGTGAAGTTCCTCTGGGCCGTTGCAGGGAACGGACTCGGCGCCACGGTGCTCGAGCCGATGATCGCCGCAGGTCTCGATCCGAATCTCACCGACATCGACGTCGAGCCCTTGTGCGCGGGGTGCACGGGCACGCGCAGCGGAGAGACCACGCTGCACCACGCCACCACCCAGAAGAGGTCGCACGATGGCAGCGGCCTGTCCACGGCCTCGGAGCGCGTCACCATGGTGCGCGTCCTGCTCGAGAACGGCGCGGACCCGAACCTCGTCTGTGCGGGCTCGCTGTGGGGCGGCGGCAACCACGTCGGCTCCGCTGCCATCGGGGGAGCCACGCCGCTGATGTTCACCGCGAGCTGGGACGACCATGGTGCAGCCGTGGAGGCTGCGCAGCTGCTGCTCGACGCGTCGGCCGACGTGAACGTCAGGGCACTGTCGGTCGTGCGGTCCAGGTACGAATCAGACGAGGTAGAGAGCGGGGAAACGGCGCTCGCGATCGCGCGGCAACATGGGAACACCGCGCTCGTCGAGCATCTCTTGGCGGCGGGTGCCATCGACTGGGACCTCGATGCCGAGGTGCAGGCGGCAAAGGCACCGAGCGCGGAGGAGGTCGCGGAGATCCTGACGAACAAGCAGGTCGAGCACGATCGCGTGTGGTCGCTCTGGTTCGACGAGCGCGCGCACCGCACGCCGATCCAGCACCTGCTCGACGGCGGGCTCGATCCGAGCGCGCGCACGTGGGGCGGCAAGTACACGCCGCTCATGGCGACGGTGTTCCAGACCGGTGTCTATGCGGCGTTGCCGCCCGACGATTTGCGCGCGATCGTCGCCGCTGGTGCGCCCCTCGACGACCCCGGTTCGATCGGGTTGCCGCCCCTCGTCGTCGTGATCGATCAGTATGCCCACTGGGGCTACCTCGAGGTGCTGAAGCTCCTGCTCGAGGCGGGCGCCGACGTCGAGGGGCGGGCAGCCGACGGCGACACGCCCCTGCTCCGGCTCATGTACACCCAGCGTGGGCCCGAGGTGCAGGCCTTGCTGCTCGCCGCGGGGGCCGATCCGAACGCAGCGAACCACGCCGGCCAGCGCCCGCTGTCGGTCGCCGTTCGTGCGCCGAAGCCTCTCCCGATGATCGATGCGTTGCTCGCGCACGGCGCCGATCTGAACGCCGACGTCGATGGCGCACCCCTCTGGGCCTACGCCCTCGGGCGCAATCCGCTCTACGTCTCCGAGCAATATCACGCGCAGGTCGCCCCGATTCTCGACCGGTTCGTGCATCACCCGAGCCTCGACATCGACCTCTCCTTCCCCTCGGTGCAGTCCGCTCTCCAGAGGGCCGACTCGAACCCGCTGGTGAAGCCGTTCGCCGACGTGATTCGGGCCCGTGCGGGCTGCGGGGGCAGCTGCGAGTAAGTCGTCGCGTCAGGGCTCGCTCACAGTAGGCGAGTCAACGCACGACGCAGTCGGCGCGCCGGAGGCCGATGGCGGGCAGGACGCCGCTCGCGTCCTCGTACACGACGAGGAACGAGTCGGCCTCGTCGGACATCACCATCGAGGGCACACCGGATGGAACGACGGCGCCGTCGTGGGGCACCGACACGGTCGTGAGAGCCGAGACCGCGTGGACCGTCAAGCTGCCCCCGGGGATGCTCTCGTTGGGGATGAGCGCGGCCGCGGCCCAGGTGTCGGTCGTGCTGACGAGGGCGTGGCGCGCTGTCTCGGTGTGCTCGCCCACGAGCGCCCATAGCTGCGCGAAATCGATGACGCCGTCGGCGGTCACCGGGTAGACGGAGAACTGGTTCTCTCCGGCCGCGTGGATGCCGAGCCACGCGCCGTTCGGGCGGCTCGCCAGAATGACCTCGGCGATTGGCCCGAGGTCGTCCGACGCGAAGGCCTGCGTCGCGACGGCGCCGTCGACCCGGTGCACTTGCATGTACCGCGGCGCGCCCGAGGCGGCGTCGCAGGCGCCGAACGGAGCCTGCGACGCGCTCGCGACGAGCCACCCGCCGCCCGGCGCGGCCGCGACGTCGGCGGGTATGCGATCGACGGAGCACGCGAGCATGCCCAGGTCGATCACCGTCGGGTCGGGCTCGAACCCGGAGACGAGATCCAGCGCGATGGCCGTGCCGCCGGCGATCGGCGCGTAGCGGCCGAGGAGGTAGGAGCCCGCCGGTGAACGCGCGGCGAAGCCGAGCGGCCCGACCGGCCCCGGCCAGTCGACGAGGGTGCAGCCGTTCGCGCCCGGCGGGGACTGCGCGAGCACGGTGCTCCCGGCGAAGCCGGTCACCGCGAACGCGATCTGACCGGGGTCGCCTTGCGTCGCCGCGAAGCGCTGGCTCACCGGCAGGTGGGCGTCGACGGCCCCGATAGTGGGGGGCCACGCTCCGAACGCATCCGAAACCGCGAACGAGGCGACGAGGCTGCCGCCCGCGTCGTTGCTCTCGAACACGACCGCCCACTCCGCCGCGCCAGTGCGGACGAGGCGCGGTGAGAGCGCGGCGCCGCCGAAGGTAACGGAGACGGGATCGCCCGCCCACGCGAGCGCGGGGCAATCGAACGGATCGCCCCCGCCCGCGCCGCTCGACGTCGGTGCGCTCGGGCCCCAGCTGCTGCTCGAAGGTCCGCCGCCGCCCGGCGCGCCCCCGGTGCCGGCGCCATCTACGTCGACGGGCGTCCTCGCGCCGCACCCGGCGACGACGAGCGCGAGCGCTGCGGCTCTGCGGGCTCTCATCACGTCGCAATGGCCTGCGGGCCGGCCGCGCGTCAAGAGCGCGGCGCCGTCAATCGGCGGGCGAGAACCGCTCGAGCTGGAACGGATCGGTGGGCAGCCCGAGCGCGAACCGGATGGCTTGGCCGTTCAGCAAGTAGAGCGCGCCGCCGGCCGCGACGACGTCGGTCATGCCTCCGGCCACCGTGTGCGCGGTCGCCGTCGCCGCCGACCAGCTCGCGTCGGCGGGGGTGAGCTTCACGACCCGCGAGTCGAACGCCACCCACGCGGCGCCATCGGCGTACGCGAGCCCGTCGGCTCCGGCGAGGGCGTCGCCGCCAGCGAAGTCGCCCTCGATGTCGACCGCTCGCACCGACCGCGCGTCGAGGTCGATCGCCACGAGCCGCGCGGGCGAGTACACCGTGACGAGCATCGTGCGCGTCCCGGGGACGATGACGGCGGCGTTCTGGCCGGCCAGCCCACCCTCGAGGAGCGCGTCGGCCACGAACAGCGCGACATCGCCGCCCGCGCCGACCGTGTAGACGTTGCCGAAGTCACGGTCGGTGACGTAGACCGTGCCGTCCGCGTCGACGACGACGTCGGTGCACGTGGCCTCCGCGTCGCCGGCCGTGAGCGGCGCCGCGATCTCGCGCTCGCCGGTAGCAAGATCGAAGGACCACACCCAGCCGTCGTACTGCGGATCGGCGCCGGTGCCCCGCAGGTCCTTCATGGCGCAGGCCCAGAGCTTACGCCGGCTCTCGTCGACGGGGAGGCCGAGCGTCCACCACGGGCCCTCGGCCGACTCGACGAAGACTTGCTCGGTCGCTCCGGTGGCGGCGTCGACGCGGTGGATCGAACCGTCCCCCAAGCTGCCGACGAAGAACGCGTGGTCGATCGCGTCGTAGGCCCCGCCCTCGGGAAACGCAGCCGAGAGCGGATACGTGTCCAGGAACGGAGCGCCGCCGTCGCCTTGCCCGCCACCACCGGTCGTCTGACCGTCGTCGTCGACGAGGACGGCGTCGCCGTCGGAGGTCGATCCGCAACAGGCGAGGAGAGGCACGAGGACGCCGAGCCCGAGGGCGTGAATGGGTCGAAGGAGCATGCGCCTTCGTTACGCACGACGGCCGGTCTCGCCCAGCGGAGACGCTGCAAACCCGATTCGCAAATTTGCGAAAGCCGGCCGCTCGCTACTCGGCGAACGCTCGAATGACCGCGTCCATCGTCGCGCGCACCCGCCCCACGGTCCGAAGGTCCGGGTGGGTGAGCAGCCAGGCCGGTCGGTCGAGCATCTCGAGCGAGGGCGCGAAGCGCGGGACCTCGACCAAGTCGGGATAGAGCGCGGCCAGCCGCTTGGGGAGCACCGCGAGCCCGACCCCCTCACGGGCGAGGGCCAGCGCCGCCAAGAGAGAGTTCGTCCGCAAGATCGGCTCCGCCCCCTGTCGCGTCTCCCACTCGGCGTGCTCCGGCGTTCGGTCGGCAAGGAGCCAACGCGGCGATTTCGCGCGCGCGGCCTGCGCCGTCCCGAACGCGCCGTACCGGATCGCGAAGAGGCGGCGACCCCACAGGCCTGCGGGAGGCTTGGCGATCACGGCGAGGGCGATGTCGACCTCTTGTTTGCGCACGCTCGGGCCCTGGTCGGCGATGACGAGTCGCACCCGCAGGTTGGGGTGGCGGGCCGAGAGCGTCGCGAGCGGCTCGGCGAGCAGCGGGACGAAACCCTCGACCGTCGTGAGGCTGACGGCACCGTCGACGGTCTCGCGGGCGTGACGCACCGTCTGCTCGACCGCGGCCATCGCGGTCGCCATCTGCTTGCCCACCGACGCGAGGTGCTTGCCCGCAGGCGTGAGCTCGGCGGTGCCCTGCATGACGCACCTGGCTCCGACCGCGCGCTCGACGATCGCGATGCGCCGGTAGACCGTCGAGACCGATACCCGGAGCTCTCGGGCGACGCGCCCGAGGCTACCGAGCCGCTCGAGCGCCTCGAGGTATCTGACGTCGTCCCACGACACCTGCGACGAAGGCACGTCGCATCATCGCACGACGGGGCGCGGCCACCGCGCGCCCCGTGCGCGGCGCTACGCCTGCGCCACCGCCGAAGGCTGCGCCACGCGTGCTCGCGCCGTCTCGTCGCCCCAGGCCTGCCCGAGCACGCGCCCGGGCAGATGGGACGGCACCGGGATGCCGAGCAACGTGAGGACGGTCGGGAGGATGTCGAGGTTGGTCGTGTCTTTGAGCTCGACGCCCGCGTTGATGCCGCGGCCCCAGATGCCGAGCACGCCCGTGGGGTGGTGCATGCCCTGCTTGGGCGTGGGCGTGTCGCAGACGAAGAACTCTTCGAGGTCGTAGCCGCTCGGCTTGGCCTTGGCGACATCGGGAAAGAAGTAGCGCAGGTCGGGGTTGGGGCGGTCGAGCCCGCCGGGGGTGATGGTGAGGATCTCGCCCGTCTCTTCGACGAAGAACGTCTGGGGCCGGGCGTTGCCGGTGCAGTGCGCCTTGCCCAAGAGCTCGATCGCGCGCTTGCGCTTTTGGGGGTCGGGGATCTTCACGTTGTATTGCGGCACCATGGTGGGGACGATCTCGGTCACCCCCTCGATGCCCATGAAATCGAGGAGGCGCTTGATGTCCTTGAAGCGGACGACGATGCGCCCCTCGGGGAACAAGTCGGCGACGTAGGGTTGCTGGCCCATGCTCGTGGCGACGACCAGGACGGTATCGTCATCGACGAGCTTCATGAAGTTGCCGAGGATCTCGTCGGCGATCTCGTAGCCGTAGGGCAATGCCTCGCCGTATTTCTGCTTTTCTTCGGGAGACGCCTTGGCGGTGAACTTCGAGTCGTCCCACGCGCGCCAGTAGTGGTGCATGAAGTGCGCGGCGTGGTTCGAGTGCCAGGTGGCGAAATGCGGCCGGTAGCGCGTGTAGAGCTTCTCGAAGAAGTCGTAGTTGAGGAGCGGCTGGAGCACGACGCGCCGCCAATAGTCGTGCGGCTTGACGCGCTCGCGCGCGAGCTGCGCGAGGACCCGGGCCACCGTGCGCGGCTTGAGGCCGAGGCCCATCAGCTCGACGCCCGCCTTTACCATCGAGAGGGGGCCGTCTTCACCCGCGTTCTTGTGGTGGACCTGGGTGTACTTGCGGTTGAGCGCCTGGATCGGCATGGCATAGGCGGGGTACGTCTGATCGCCGGGCGCGAACGGGCCGGGCACCATGAAGCCGGGGACGGGGCGCGGCGGGTAGGCGCTGATGCTGCCGAAGACCCCGACCGACTTGCCGGCGTCGACGACGTAGTCCCAGCTGCGCTTCGCGTGGATGGTCGACGAGTCTTGCTCGAGCACGCTCGCGCCGTGGGTGCTGCGGTCGACGCCGGTGTGGACGGTGACCCACGTGATCCACGGATCGAGGTGCGGGGGCTGATCGACGCTCTCGGGAGAGGCCCATGTGCCCTCGCGCTTGAGCTTCTCGAAGGCCGGCATGCGGCCCTCGGCGATGAGCCTGTCGATCACGGACCAGGTCAGCTCGTTGAGCTCGAGGAAGAGGACGCGCCGCTCGGCCTTGGACATCCGATCTTCGTAGCATCGGATGCGGGGGCGGAAAAGTGTGCCTACCGGCCCACGCCCCGGAGCATGACCCAGGGCGTCTTGAGGATGACCTTCGCCTCCATGGCGAGGAAGCTCGCGAGCGTCTCGAGGGCCGCCGCGTACGCGAGATCGAAGAGGAGCTTCATCCTCATGTCGTCGGCTTGCGAGCCCTCGGTCTCGGGCAGGTCGAAGGGGTTGAGGAGCGAGTCTTCGAACGTCGACGCCTCGCTGCCCTCGAACGCGCGGCCCGTGTAGCCGAGCGACACCTGTGCGAGGCCGGTGAGGCCGGGCTTCACGTCGCGCATGCGCTCTTCGAAGAACGGAATGGCGAGCGCGAGGTTGATGAGCAGCTCGGGGCGCTCGGGGCGGGGGCCCACGAGGCTCATGTCGCCCCGCAGGATGTTCACGATCTGGGGCAGCTCGTCGAGCCGCGTCTTGCGCAGGATGCGGCCGATACGCGTGATGCGCGGGTCGTTCTCGGTGGCGAGGACGGCGCCGGTGAGCTTCTCGGCGTCGACCCGCATCGTCCGGAACTTGTACATGTCGAAGAGCTCGAAGACGGGCGTGTCGATGCCGTCCTTTTTCTCGAAGCCTCGGAGCATCCCCGCGCGTCGCTGCTTGTAGATGATGGGCCCGGGGTCATCGAGGTAGATGGCGAGCGCGACCAGGGGCGCCATTGGCGCGGTCAGCGCAGCGAGCGCCGCGCCCCCCAAGAGGTCCACGGCGCGCTTCGCAATCCGAACGGTGGGCAGCACGCCACCTTTATAGGCTAAAAACGCGCCAGTCGTGTAGCCTCGGCGTCGTGATCACGCTCTCTGTCCCGGGCTCGATCGAGTACCGCGACATCGCGGTCCGCGTGATTGGGGGGGCCTGCAAGTTCGTCGAGGCCGACGACGCCGAGCAGTTCGCGACCGAGGTCGTGAGCGCGTTCAGTGAGGCATTCAACAACATCGTGCTGCACGGCTACAGGGACATCCGGGCCAGCGGCACCCCGCCCGGCAACATCGAGGTCGTGATTCACCACCGCGCCGTCGACGACGCGACGCGCGAGCTGACGATCGCCATCAAAGATCACGGCCGGGTCTTCGACCCCGCCCAATACGTCGAGCCGCCCGACGAGATGCCCGAGCGGGGAATGGGGCTGTTCATCATCCGATCGTTCATGGACGAGCTGCGCTACCAGGCCGGGCCGCCGAACGTCCTGACCCTCGTGAAGCGCTGCCGCCAGGGCGAGCGAAAGAAGTCCGCGCCGCCCTGAGACGGTCTTCACGTCGGGCCGCGGCTGAGTTACCGAGAGAGAAACCATGGGCCACACGCGAACGGACAGCGGCGACGAGACGCTCCTCAAGATCGACGGGACGCTCGACGCGCTCACGGCTCCCGAGCTGCGCCCCGTGCTCGATCAGCTCGTCACCGAGAGCCGCAAGAGCATCACGGTCGATCTCTCTCATTTGCGCCTGATCGACAGCTCGGGGGTCGGCGCCCTCGTGTCGCTCCTCAAGCGCGTGCGCGGCTACGGCGGAGAGGTTCGCGTCGCGGGCGTGCGCGATCAGCCGCTCGCGATCTTCAAGCTCCTCCAGCTGCACCGCGTCTTCCCCGGTCTGCCCGGCGCGTGAGAGTCCTCGTCCTCACGCGGATCTTCCCGAATCGGGTCGAGCCCACGTTCGGGCCGTACAACCTGAAGCAGCTCGCCGCGCTCCGCGACAACGGTCACGAGGTTCGCGTCGTCAACCCGGTGCCGTGGTTCCCTGGCGCCGGGCTCTTCTCGGGCAAGAGCCGCGCGGGCAACCTCTCGGCCGTCCCGCCGCGCGACACGTTCGAGGCGCTCGACGTCCGCCATCCGCGGTTCCTCCACGTCCCGCGGGTCCTCGGCGCCCACGCGCCCCTCTACGCTGTCTCGGTGGCGCCCACCGTGGCGCTGGCGCGCGGCACGTTCGACGTGATCCTCTCGCCGTTCGCGTACCCTGACGGGGTGGCGTCGATCTTGCTCGGCCGAGCGCTCGGTGTGCCAGTCGCCATCAAGCTGCACGGGGGGGACATGAACGTCGGGGCCAAGCTCCCGGGGCCGGGCCGGTGGATTCGCTGGGCGTTCCCGCGCGCGGCGCGCATCGTCGCCGTCAGCGATCCGCTGGCCGAAGCGGCGATCCGCCACGGGGCCCGGCCCGACCGCGTCGACGTCGTCCAGGACGGCGTCGACGACAAGGTCTTCCGCATCCGCGACGCGGCCGAGGCCCGGCGCAGCCTGGGGGTCGACCCGGCGCGGCGGCTGATCGTCTTCGTCGGCCGGCTCGAGAAACGCAAGGGCGTCTTCGAGCTGCTCGACGCGTTCGCCCGCCTCGCGCCTCGGCACCCCGACGTCGACCTCGTGCTCGTGGGCGACGGCGAGGACACGGAGAAGTGCCGCCGCATCGCAGAGCCGATGGGCGAACGCGTCCGTCTGACCGGCAACCAGGACATGTTCAAGGTCGCCGACTGGCTCGCGGCATCGACCCTCCTCTCGCTGCCGAGCTACGCCGAGGGCACCCCCAACGTCGTGATCGAGGCCCTCGCCTCGGGTCGCCCGGTGGTGGCGAGCCGGGTAGGCGGCATCCCCGACATGGTCCATGATCCCCGGATGGGCGAGCTCCACGCTCCCGAGGACGCCGTCGCGCTCGAGGCTGCGCTCGAGGCCAACCTGGAAACGACGTTCGACCCGGCGACGATCGTCACGCTCACGGGCCGGGGCACCTGGCACGACAGCGCGCGCGATCTCGAGCGTTCTTTGCGAGCCGCGATGGGGGCCGCTTGAAGCGTTGGGAGGACCGGGAGCCCGACCTGTTCGGGGTCGTCGACGAGGTGGGGCGCTTGTTCCGTCGAGCGCGCAAGCGCAAGCTCTTCATTTTCTTCGTCACGGTCGCGCTGGTCGCCCTGGTCGGTGTCCGCGAGTACCGCAAGCAGCGCTCGTACCCCGCCACCGTCGTGCTCTCGGCGACCGAGAGCGACGAGGCCCAGGTCGGCAACGCCCACACGAACGCGCGCCTCTCGGACTACGTCTGGTACGCGGTCTTCACCGATCGCACGCTCTTCGCGCTGATGGAGAAGCACCGGTTTCGGCCGGATCTCCGCTCCAAGAACCCGCGGCTCGCGCTCGACTCTTTCCGCGAGGACCTGTCGGTCGAGGTCTACAAGAACGAGTTCGTTCGCGAGCGCTACGGCGGCGAAGCCCCGCGCTCGGCGCGCATCGCCATCAGCATCTCGGCGCCCGAGCCCGAGATGGCGCTCGCGATGGCGCGCGACCTCGGCGAGCTCGTCGTCGAGCGCGACGCGCAGATCCGCCGCGAGCGCTTCGAGATGGAGCAGCGGCTGAGGGGCGAGGCCGTGAGCTACGCCGAGGCCGAGCTGTTTCGTCACCAGCGCGATCTCGAGAAGGTATACGTCATCTACGCGTTCGCGTCGCCGTGGCGCAAGGGCGAGCTGCGCGTCGAGGCGGCCGGCCTCGAGCGCGCCATCGTGGGCGCCGAAGAGCGGCTCAAGGGCGCGCAAGACGCCAAGCGCCGGCTCGATCTCGAGTCGAGCTCCGACAAGGTGAGCCTCGCGCTCCGCTACGAGCGGGTCGATTGGGGCGCCGCCAAAGAGAAGGTGAGCAAGACCTTCGTCCTGGTCCGCGCCATCATCCTGGCCTTCCTGGGGCTGCTCCCGGTGGTGGCGATGGGCACGGGCGCGTTCGACCCCAAGGTGTACGACGAGCGGGACGTTGCTCGTCTCGGGCTCAGGCCCTTGGGCCTGGTGGGTAAGACTGGTATGCGAGAGGCGAGGAGCTGAGACCCATGGCAGCGGATGGCGACCTCGGTCCGCAGGACCGCGAGCAGGGGGCAGGCGTCGAGCTGGCCCGCCTCCTCGGGATCCTGAGACGGGCGATCTTCAACTGGAAACCGAGCGCGTTCATCATCGCGCTCGGGCTGATCGCCGGCGTCAGCTTCGCGGTCCTTCGCAAGCCTACCTACCGGTCCGAGACGATCGTCATCTACCGGCAGGGCGTGCGCCTGAACGAAGAGCGCGGCGGGGGGAGCCTCACCCTCGGCGCCCGCCTCGAAGAGATGCTCAAGGCCCGCGCCCGCCTCGAGGGCTTGATCGACGAGCTCAACCTCTACGAGAAAATGAAGCGCGAGAAGGGTGTCTCCGACGCGATCGAGGAGTTTCGCAAGGACATCCAGTTCAAGGCGCGGTCGACCGACACGTTCGCCATCGCCTTTCGCGGCCCCGACCCCGAGGCCGTGCAGCGGGTGACGGCGCGCCTGGCGCAGACGTTGATCGAGGAGAACCAGCGCCTCCGCGTCGAGCAGGCCAAGGTGCAGACCGAGTTCCTCGCCGCCGAAAAGTCGCGCGCCGAGTCCGAGCTCAAGGCCAAGGAGCAACAGCTCGCGACGTTCCTCTCCGAGCACCCGGAGTTCGCGATGGACCAGAACGCCAGCGCGTCGGGCGTCGCGGTGCGCGCGCGCGAGCGTGAGGCCGCCAAAGACGGGCTGCGCGACTCGTCGCTCGACGCGCTTCGCAGGCAGAGCCAGCGCCTCGACGCCGCCATCTCGGGCGAGACGTCGGTGTACTCCACCGCCGAGGCCCCCGCCGACCCCGAGCTCGAGGCCGCGCGCGCGTCGGCCGAGGCGGCCCTCGCTTCGGCTCGGTCGGACCTGAACGCCAAGAAGGCGACGCTCACCGATCAGCACCCCGACGTCATGGCGGCGAAGTCACGCGTGGCCGACGCCGAGAAGAACCTCCGCACGGCAGAAGAGAAGGTCGCCGCTTCTCGATTGTCGAACGCGACCAAGTCGTCGGCCAAGCTCGACCCCGAGGCGGCCAAGCAAAAGCTCCGCGACAACAAGCGCAAGATCGACGCCGAGATCGCGGCCCGCGAGAAGTCCGCCAAGGGCGAGAAGGACGCCGCCCCCACCCCAAACGAAGAGGCGAGCAGCATCGTCGGTCTCGAGACGAGCTGGGCGCGCCTGTCACGCGACGTGAGCGAGGCCCGCGATCAGATGAACGAGCTCGAGCGAAACTACTTCCGCGCCCAGATCGAGGCGAGCTCGTCGCTGGGCGGCTACTCCGATCAGGTCGTCGTCCTCGACCCGGCGTTCATGCCCACGCGCCCCGAGCCGCCGGGCAAGACGCTCATCGTGATCATCGCGGGCGGCCTCAGCCTGGTGCTGGCGCTCATCGTCGCGCTCTTGCGGGCGCTGCTCGATCGCCGCATCTACGAAGAGGCCGATCTCGCTCGCCTCGCTCCCATCCTTGCCGTCGTGCCCCGAACGGGCCGGCGGGGATTGTGGCGGCGCTGATGCTTCGCTCCACGATGAGCATGCAGCAGGTGCCGACGGTCGAGCGGCAGGTCGATCAGATGATCGAGCGGCTCGCCAACTTCGCCAACGAGCCTGCCGCGAGGGCGCTCCTGATCGAGGCGCGCCGCGTCCGGAGCATCATCGAGAACTGGCGCACGGTGGCCCCGAGCGCGCAGATCCGCGAAGAGATGCTGGCCCGGGTCATGCACCTGGCCGCTGCCGTGTCCGACGTCTTGCCTCCGTCCACCGGCCGCCCGACCGCGGTCAAGGCGACCGTCCCCTTCGGGATCCCCGCGCCGGCCTCGGTTCGCAGCCGCACGCCGGCCGCCGGGATGCCCGCGACGAACATCGAAGAGACGGTCATCACAGAGGGCGCGGGCGCGCTGCCGTCGACGCCGCTCGACGTCCAGCCGGTGAAGATCAACGAGGACCTCAGCCCGCACCTCGCGATGCTGAAGGACCCCTACTCGCCGCGCGCCGACGCGTACCGCGCGCTGCGGCACAAGATCGCCGGCAAGGGCGACCCCAAGGTGATCGGCGTCACGAGCCCCGCGCGCAAAGAGGGCAAGACGACGGCGGCGATCAACCTGGCCGCGTCGCTCCGCGAGGGCGCGCGCGGGCGCGTTCTCGTGATGGAGGCGAACCTGCGGGCGCCCGCGCTCGCGTCGACGCTCGGGTTCATGCCGCCCGTCTGCTTCAACGAGCAGCTCGTCAGGCACAAGTCCGAGCCGCTCGATCCGTGGACGGCGGCCGAGGTGCTGCCGCAGCTGCACGTGATGGCGATCAACCCGATGAACAAGTACCCGCCGCTCATCGATCCGATCGCCTTTTCGATCGCCGTCGACCGTCTGCGCCTGGCCGGCTACGACTACATCGTGGTCGACTCGCCGCCGGTGCTCGAGAGCGCCGACGTGAACATGATCTCCGACAGCGTCGACGGCTTCGTGATGACGGTGCTCGCTCGCCGCAGCGACGCGCGCAGCGTCAAGCGGTCCATCGAGCAGCTCGGGGCGGTCACCTTCCTCGGGGCAGTCCTGCTCGAGTAGGCGCGAGCGCGCATCTCGGCGCGGCGTTCGCGCGCCAGCGGTGAGGCACGAGGGTTGCAGTCCGTCGGGCATGACCGCGACGAAGAAGCGCAAGGGCGATCCCAACAAGAGCCCACGCGAGGCGCCTCCCGGACACGCGCCCGACCCGAAGGGGCCGCCCCCCGGTGATCTGCCGAGCCAAGTCCCCGGGGAGCCGACGCCGGTTCCCGGCGAGCCGGCGCCCGTTCCGGGGGACCCACCTCAGGTCCCCGGGAGCCCTGCCGAGGTACCGGCTCGACCATCCCCACAGGAGATCCCGACACCCGGCGACCAGCCGGTCGGGGAGCCCGTGCCGGCCGAGCCTCGCCGGCGGTACGACACGCTCGTCTCGCAGTACGCCTGAGCGCGGCGTCGCCGAGCGCCGCGTTTGATGTCGCGCGCGGCTGTGTCATGCTGACAGGTCGACATGAGGAAGCAGTTGGTCCTCATCATGGCTTGCTTGGCTCTCGTCCCGAGCCACGGGTGGGCTCGCGACGCGGCGGCCGACCCCGCCCGAGCCCCATCGGCCGCTCGACCCGCGGCCGCAGAGAGCATCGGGTTTCCCAATCGGGGCAGCCTCGCGGGCGGCGTCGAGCTGAAGCCGTCGGAGACGATCGTGACGCACGGCGCATACCTCTGGGGGCTGCCTGCGCTCGTCCGGCTCGTCGAGCACGCCGCTTCGCGCGTCGCCGGCGCGAACGACGGGGCGGTGCTGGTCGTCGGTGATCTGTCCGCTCGCGAGGGCGGGCCGATCAAGGGCCACGACTCGCACGAGAGCGGTCGCGACGTCGATCTCAGCTTCTACCTGCTCCGCGGCGACGAAGACTACCTGGCCGACGATCACCTGGTCATCGAGCGCGACGGCCGGGCGCGCAAGGACAAGACGGTGCGGTTCGACGACGCGCGCAACTGGCAGCTCGTCGAGGCGCTCTTGTCGTTCGGGGGCGCGCGGGTGCAGCAGATCTTCGTCGCCAACCACCTCAGGAAGCGCCTCCTGTCAGAGGGCCGGCGTGCGGGCGCCGAAAAGTCCGTGCTCGCTCGCGCCGCGTCCGTCCTGTGCCAGCCCAAGAAGGCTCGCCCCCACGACGATCACTTCCACGTCCGCATCCGCTGCCCCAAGGGCCAGAAAAAGTGCATCCACGGTCCAGCACCGCGACGCAGAGGCCGGTAGACTGACGCCATGGATGACGCTCTCGTCGGCGCCGCGATCGGCTGCGCCATCGTCGCAGGGGTGTGCTGGCTCCTCGGCGTGATCACGAAGGAGCAGTCGTGGGTCGATCGCGTGTGGTCGCTGACGCCGATCGGGTACGTGGCCTGGTTCGCGTGGCAGACGGGCTTCTCGGACACGCGCCTCGTGGTGATGACGGCCCTGGTCGCGGCCTGGGGCGCGCGGCTCACGTTCAACTTCGCGCGCAAGGGCGGATACGCGAAGGGCGGCGAAGACTACCGCTGGGCCGTCCTTCGCAAGAAGATGACCCCGCTGCAGTTCCAGCTCTTTGCGTTCGTGTTCATCGCCGGGATCCAGAACCTGATCCTGCTCCTCATCTCGCTGCCGGCTTGGGCCGCGATCGAGGGCGCGGGCCGGCCTCTCGGCGCGCTCGATGCCCTCGCCGCGGTCGCGTTCCTCGTGCTGCTCGCAGGCGAGACGATCGCAGACAACCAGCAGTGGCGCTTCCACCAGGCGAAGCGGCGCGCAGTCGAGCGCGGCGAGACCGTCGACCCTGCGTTTTGCACCACGGGCCTGTTCCGCTGGTCGCGCCACCCGAACTTTTTCTGCGAGCAGGGGATGTGGTGGGCGTTCTATCTCTTCGCGGTGTCGGCCACCGGCCGGTGGCTCCACCCGGCGATCATCGGGCCGGCCGTCCTCACCGCGCTCTTTCACGGGTCGACCAACTTCACCGAGAGCATCACCCTCTCGAAGTACCCCAGCTACGCCGCGTACCAGCGATCGACCTCGCGCCTCTGGCCGTGGCCACCCCGTGATGGCTCAGTGGGGCTGGAGCGGGGGCGGCCGGCGTGACTCGTTCGCCTGGCCGCGCAGCTCGGCGAGCACCTCGCTAGGCAGCGGGAACCAGCGCAGCGCCTCGAAATCGCTCGACCGCGCCTGCTCGCCGATCTCGTCGCCGGG
>CALKVR010000410.1 GCA_938004815.1 uncultured Polyangiaceae bacterium
GGACGACAGGTTGCGACCGTGGGCGGGGAGCGGATCGGCGACCGAGAACGCCGGATCGGCGGCGGCCGGGGGCGGGGCCGCGGCCGCGAGCCCGACGACGAGCGCGAGCGCGAGGCCGGCTCGGCTCGCTCTCACGAGCCGAACCCCCGGGCGCGCGCGACCGCCTCGATCTCCGGGCGGCGGAGCTCGAGCTCGGCGCTGTCTTTCACGGGCAAGAAGCGAGACCGCTCGCCGTCGCGCGGCACGCGAACGAACACCGGCTCGAGCGGGACCGAGACCTCACCGAGCAAGCGCTCGAACTGGATCGCCTTCTTGCCGTCCACGTTCTTCTCGACCTCGACGAACGTGAAGTCGAAGTCCAGATCGCGAAGCCGCGCCGCGTCGGCGAGGAAGGTGTTGGTGTTGAACACGCGGATCGTCGACGGGTCGAGGTCGCGCGGCAGGCGAAACTCTTCGGCGATGATGCGCCGGTCGTTCCAGACGACCGGCACGCCGCCCTTGTCGGTGCCGACCTTGTCGACGACCTCGACGGTGAGCGCGCCGCCGTGCGCGATGTGCTGCCCGAGGATCACCGGGTCGACGGTCGCGCCCAGGTTGTCGAGGTTGGCGAGCCAGACGGTGCCCCGCCCGCCGGTGCGTTCGAGGAACCGGCGCAAGAGCCCGCTCTCGCCGAGCGCGTCGGGCAGATCACCGTGGCCGGTCGCGTAGACGCTCGGCTCGCCGTCGGCCTCGCGAAAGAGCGAGCCCTCGGGGGTGAGGCGCATCGAGACGCATTGCTCGAAGACGGCGAGGGTCTCGCCGTCGACGCGATCACCGAGCGCCTCGACGATCGGCCCGTACGTCGCCTCGCTGGTCATGAGCCAGAGCGGGACCGTCTTGCCGTGGGCGCGAGCGAGCGCGGCCTGCTCGGCGAGTCGCAGATCGAGGAAGCGCTTGCCGGGGAGCGCCTCGACGAGCGCCTTGACCACGCCACCCATCCGCGTCGCCATGCCGCCCGCGAGAACGCAGAGCGCGACGCGGCCGGCGCGCAGCTCGGCGACGCCGATCTCTCGAAAGCGCGCCTCGTCGGCCGAGCCGGGCGCCGGCGCGTCGACGACGTCACCGGGCCGGGGCGGCGTGACGACGCCCGTGAGCCGGTTGCGAGCGTCACGCCCCGTGCCGATCTCACGCGCGAGCGCGACGAGCCGCTCGGCGCGGAACCCACGCTGGCTCAGGCGATCGATCAGGGGACGAGGGAGCGCGGCGATCTCTTCGGCGAGGCTCATCGGGGCCGGCAGGTTACACCGAGGCCGCGGAGGGCGCAGAGCCTTCCGCGGCCCGGTGGCCCCGGCCGTCTCACATGAGACAGACGCCGCAGCTGTCGTTCACGCAGGCGAAGATGTCGCCTGTCGCCGGGTCGGCGAGGTCGCACGCACCGGTCTGCAGACACTCCATCGGGTTCGCCGCCGTCTGCGCGCAGCTGATGCAGAGCGCGCACTGCGCGCTCTGGAAGCACGCCTCGCCCGCCGTGCAGCAGTCGGCCTTCACGCACTCGAGGCACGGATCGCCCATCGGATCGGGCGGCATGCACATGAAGCCGCCCTCGTAGCACTCGTCGGCGCAGGTCTGGACGGTGCAGTTGTAGGTGGCGGCCACCTCGGGGTCGGCGAGATCGCACTCGCCGTTCGTGACGCAATCGGCCGGCGCGGTGACGCCGCCGGTGATGCACGCCAAGCACTGGGTGCACTCGGCGTCGCCGGCGCACGCGTCGTACTCGTTGCAGCACGTGTCTTTCGCGCATGCCGTGCAAGCATCGTCCATCGGGTCGGGCGGGCAGACCGCCATCCCCGAGCTGGTCGAGGACGCGGTCGTGCTCGACGACGACGCCGTGGACGAGGACGACGACGTCCCGGTCGCGCTGCTGCTGCTCACGACCGAGGACGACGTCGTGGCGCCGCCACCGCTCGCGCCGGTGTCGTCACCACAACCGATGTAGGAAAGCGCCGCTAGCGCGGACAAGCCGAGGAGGTACTGACGCATGGCTGTCGTCCTTTCTCGTCAGCCGCCGAGGCCGCACTGCATGCCGCACATGTTGAGGATGCACATGCCGACCGCGTTCGTGCGCGGGTCGCCCATGATGTCGCACGTCCCCATCTGCGCACAGCCGAGGGGGTCGCCGGAGTTCTCGACGCAGTCGAGGCAGAGGCTGCACTCGGGGTCGGCCGCGCACTCCTGCGCTTGCATGCAGCAGTTCATTTTGGCGCACTCAAAGCAGGCGTCACCCATCGGGTCGGGCGTGCAATCGAACATGCCGCCGGAGGAGCTCGAGCCGGAGCCGCTGGTCGAGGAGCTCGAGGCCGTGGTCGACGCCTGCGACGAAGAGGACGCGGTCGAGCTCGACGAGCTCGCGATCGACGTCGACTTCGACGAGCCCGAAGCCGTCGACGACGCCTGGCTGGTCGTGCCTGCGCCACCGGAGCCCTCGTCGTCACCACAGCCCGTGGCCACGAACGCCGAGCACGCCAACACCGAAACCGTCAAAGAGACCAAGCAAGCCCTTTTCATCGCCATACCTCCGTCGTTGTCGAAGCGTCTCATACCGCGCCCTCGCAAGAAAGCTCCAGCTTCTGGAAACCCTGCCGCGTCAGCCCAACATCGCCCACAGATCATAGAGCGCGTGGGTCCAGACCGCCGGTGCAAATCCACGCAGAGCGTAGATTGCCGTCAAGACCAGACCGCATGCCGCTCGGTAGACGAAGACCTCGGTGTCGAAAGCGTCGGCGAGCGGCCCGACGTGGTGCCACGCCGAGAACGCCACGCTCGTCGCGACGGCCCAGGCGCAGATGGCCACGAGGCCGGTCGGCCCGGTGCCGAGCATGATTTTGACGATCCATGCACCGACCCCGAACAGCATCGCCCGGAACACGAGCTCCTCGTAGAAGCCGGCGCCCAGCGACATGACGATCGACCCGAACGGGCCCTGCGCGAGGCTCGCGTCGCCGGCCGAGAGGGTCAGGTTGCCGACCACCCACGCGCCGAACATCCGCATGAGGATCGCGTAGAGGACGCCCTCGGCCCCGACCCACAAGAACCGGCTCGGCAGGAACGCTTTGCCCCGGCCGATGATCGAGAGCACGAGCACGAAGGCGCCGCCGATCGCGACGGTCAGGCTCGCGTAGAGCGGGAGGCTCTGGTTCGCGAGCGCTTTGAGCTCGGACGTGACGGGGTCGGCCGCGTTGCGAACGGGCAGGAACACGACGCCGAGGTGATAGAGGACGAAGATCGGGAGCGTGAGGCCGAGATCCGTCCACGCGTTGCTGCCGCTGCTTTCGTCCTCTGTCCCGGCCTCGGTCTCGGCGGCCTCGGTCACGTGGCGGGCCTGAGCTGGTAGACGATGGCCACGACCTCGACCACGTAGAGCACGAGGTTCACCACGAACGGCGAGTCGCGAAGGATCTCTTGCGTGGGCGACTCGGCCTTCGGACGGCTGCGGACGAGCTGGAGAAACCGCACCACGCCGAACAGCGGGTGGATCGAGGTGACCCAGAGCCAGCTGCTGCCGAACCGCTGCATCGTCGAGCTGTCGAGGGTGTAGGCCAGGTACGTCGCCACGCTCAGGAAGCCGGTGACGGCGAGGCCGGTGGTGAGGACGGAGGTGCTGTACTGCTCGAGCGCGGCGCGCTGCTTCGCGGCGTTCGCGCCGGCAAGCTCGTGCCGCCGCTTGCCGAAGCCGAGAAAGAGCGTGAGCAGCGCCGTGCACGCGAGCATGTACCCCGACGGCGCGACGCGGACGGCGAAGCTACCCGCGAGCACGCGCAGGACGAACCCGAGCGAGATGCAGCCCACGTCGACGTAGGCGATCTTCTTGAGGCCGAACGAGTAGGCGATCTGAAGGACGAGGTAGCCGAGCGCGGTCGCGAGAACCTGCCACGGCCCGATCGCGGCCCCCGCGAGGGCGATCGCCATCAAGAGCCCCGCCTGGATCTTCGCCGCCCGAACGCTCACCCTGCCCGACGGGATGGGCCGGAACCGCTTCTTGGGGTGGACCCGGTCGGACTCGATGTCGACCAGGTCGTTCATGATGTAGATCGAGCTCGCCAGCAGGCAGAACACCCCAAAGCCGCCCACGGCCGAGACCAGGATGCTCGGGTGGGTCATCTGCTTGGCGAAGACGAGCGGGGCGAGGACGAAGACGTTCTTCACCCACTGCTCGGGGCGCATGGCCCGGACGTGCCCGCCTGCGCGCCAGAGCAGGCTGCCCTCCTTGAACGGCGGGAGAATGGGCGGGGGTGCGCCCGAGTCTCCGCGCTCGGGGGTCTCTTCCGGGGCCGGCGGTTCGGCGGGGGGCGGAGCGCTCATGAAATCCGCGAGCGGCCGGGGAACGGCCCGACGGGCTCAGGGGTCTCTAAAACACAGGACGCCCGGGCCGGCCAAGCTCTTCGCGAACCAAAACGCGCTCGATCTTCGGCCGGTTACGGTATCGTACGAAGTTGAAATGTCTGACCTCGTGCTAGCATGGCAGCGATGACCTCGGCCCTGTCCATGGCCCGGGCACCTTCTCCGATGGTCGAGAAGCTCCGGGCCGCCGTGGAGCATGCCCTGGAGGGCAAGCCCGAAGCCGTCGAGTTGGCGCTCATCACGCTCCTTGGTCGCGGCCACTTGCTCATCGAGGACGTGCCCGGCGTCGGCAAGACCACCTTGGCTCGCGCCCTCGCGCGCGCGGTCGGCGGCGACTGGCGGCGCGTGCAGTTCACGAGCGATCTGCTGCCGAGCGACGTCCTCGGCGTAACGATCTACGACCAGCGGACGAGCGAGTTCGTTTTCCGGCAGGGCCCGGTGTTTTGCAACGTGCTCTTGGCCGACGAGATCAACCGCGCCAGCCCGCGCACGCAGTCGGCGCTGCTCGAGGCGATGAACGAGGGGCAAGTGTCGGTCGACGGCGCGACCACGCCGCTGCCCGACCCGTTCTTCGTGGTCGCGACCCAGAACCCTCAAGATTTCGCGGGCACGTTTCCTCTGCCCGAGTCGCAGCTCGATCGATTCATGATGAGGATTCGCATCGGCTACCCGCCCCCGCAGGTCGAGGCGCGCTTGCTCCTCGACGGCGACCCGGGCGGCGGCGACCGTGTGCAGCAAGCGATCGACCCGGCGCAGCTGGTGGGGCTGCAGCGTGAGGTCGATCGGGTCGATCTCGACGCCTCGCTGGCCACCTACCTCCAGGCTCTCCTCCAGGCGACGCGCACATCCCCCGCCCTGTCGCTGGGCGCATCGCCCCGCGCCGGCCTGAACCTGGCCCGCGCCGCGCGCGCTCGCGCGCTCCTCCGCGGTCGCAGCTACTGCATCGCCGACGACATCCACGATCTCGCTGTCCCCGTCCTGGCGCACCGCGTTCGCCTCGCCTCGCACGCCGAGGGCTACATGCCGTCGCGTGAAGAGTCCGAGGCCACCGTCCGCGACCTGATCGCCCGGGTTCCAGTGCCGCTTTGAGGTTCACCAGCTAGTCTAGGTGGCGATGGGCGACGGCAAGCAGTTGGACGGCGACCGGCCGTCGCCTCCGCGTGAAGAGCTCCCGTCGGCAGACGTGCTGCCCGAGGCGCGACCGGTCGCGGAGTCGGACCCGACGCTCGGCGAGGCGGGGGGCGAGGCACCGGCCGCGCCGCCGTCCCTCGCGGGCGTCTCGATGTTCGACGAGCCTGCCCGCGAGCCGCCGAAGCTGCCCAAGAAGAAGGAGAAGCCCCGCGAGGCGCCGGCCGCGCCCGCGCCGCCGAAGCCGGTCAAGCGCGACGAGCCCCCCGTCGCGACCAAGCGGCAGCGCGGCGCTCGCCGGCTGAAGTTCACGCGCGAGGGCAAGTACTACCTGGGCATCACGCTCGGCGTCGGGTTCGCCGCGATCAACACCGGCAACAACCTGCTCTATCTCCTGCTCGGCATGCTCCTGTCGCTCATCGTCGTCTCGGGCGTGATGAGCGAGCTCTCGCTGCGCAACCTGACGGTGACGCGACGCTTGCCGCTCCGCGCGCAAGTAGGCCGCCCGCACCTCGTCGAGATCGAGGTCTTCAACCACAAGGGGAAGATCCCGTCGTACGCCATCGAGGTCGAAGATCTGCGCGCCGGCCAGCCGGCGGACAAGCGCTGCTTCTTTCTCAAGATCAGCCCGTCGTCGGCGCAGGTCGCGGCCTACCGGCGCACCCCGGCGCGGCGCGGGCGCGACCACCACACGGGCTTTCGCATCGCCACGCGCTTTCCATTCGGCCTCTTCGAGAAATCGCGCGAGGTCATGGCGCCCGGCGATCTGATCATCTACCCCGCGGTCGACCCGGTGCGCCTGCCGATCGACGTCGGGACGAAGCCCGGTCACTCAGGCCGTCTCGTCGGTCGCGGCGGCGGCGACGACATCTACACGGTGCGGCCTCGCCGTGACGGCGACGACCCGCGCGACATCTATTGGCGCAAGAGCGCGATCACGTCGCAGCTCGTGGTGCGCGAGCGAACCCGAGAGGCCCGGCCCGACGTCGAGCTCGTGCTCGACGTCATCCGGCCCGCACCCGAGCCCGACGAGCACGCAGCGCAGTTCGAGCGGCGCGTCCGCGAGGTGGCCTCGCGGGCGGTCGCCCACCTCAAGCGCGGCGACACCGTGGTCGTGCGCACGACGGCGTCGCATCGCGTCCTCGCCGACCGCACCGTGGGCGCCGATCCGGTGCTCCGCTTCCTCGCCCTCGTCGAGACCGTGGACGCCGCGACGCTGGCCGCCAAGCGGCTAGAAGAGGCCGACGGGCTGGCAGGCTCTGCCGCGCGTCGAAACGGCGCAGAGAGAGCGCGGGTCGCGTGAGGTTCGGGGTCGTCCACCGCGTGATGACGAACGCCCTGGCGGCGCTCGGCGTGCTCGCCCTCGTCTCGAGCGGGCAGTTCTCCACCATCGTCAACGTCGTCATTCTGGTCGGGCTCGTCGGCGCGCTCGCGATTCGCGAAGAGTGGCAGCGGCTCCCCTCGTTCCGTCACGTCGACACCATCGCGCTCCTCGCCGTCATCGGCGTGCAGGTGGCACGCTACGCCCTCGGCGTCAGCGGGCTCGACGTGCTCGTCGAGTTCGCGGCCGCGCTGCAGCTCGTGCGCCTCGCCACCCGCCGGGGCGCCGTCCACGACCAGCAAGTGATCGTGCTGGCGCTGCTCCACTTGATCGCCGGAACGGTGCTCGGAGGCGGCATCGCCTACGGGCTTTGCTTCGCCGGTGTGCTGCTGGTCGCGCCCGCGGCCCTCGTCCTGAGCCACCTGCGCCGCGAGGTCGAGGGCAACTACCGGCAAGGCGCGCGCGACAGGACCGGCCTGCCCGTCGATGTCCCCCGCATTCTCCGTTCGCGGCGCGTCGTGGGGCGGACGTTCCTCGCGACGATGTGCCTCCTCAGCATCCCGATCTTCCTCTTCACGATCGCGCTCTTCGTGTTCTTTCCGCGGGTCGGGCTCTCGCTCCTGCTCTTGAACCGCAACCAGCCGACCAAATCGATCGGCTTTTCACCGCGCATCGACCTCGGGAACGTGGGCGTCATGCAAGAGGACCGGTCGCTCGTCCTGCGGGTGAAGCTGCCCAACCTGCCCGCCTCGCCGCCCGAGCACGTCGTGCTCCACCTGCGAGGGACCGCGCTCGACCACTACGACGGCCGGGTCTGGTCGCAGACCGAGCGCGACCGCAGGCAAGACGTGGGGGGCGGCTACAAGTTCCCCCTCGACCCGCCGCGGATGCCGGAGCCCGACGCGCCCGTGATGGAGATGGTGCTCGAGCCCATCGACCCGCCGGTGCTCTTCTTTCCTCCGAACGCGGTAGCGATGAAGCTGCGCGCCCCGGACGTGATGCTGCCGTCGCAGCAGATCTATTCGGTCCGCGGGCCCGAGGGCGAGTTCCGCTACCACGCCCCCGACGAGCGCGGCATGACCTACGAGGTCTACCTGTCGACGAACGGAAAGCCCACGTTCAGCCGCCTCGACCCCGGCGACCGAGATCGCTACCTCCAGCTCCCCCACGTCTCGGAAGAGACGCGCGCGCTGGCCGCGAGCTGGATCGCCGGCAGCGCGAGCAACCTCGACCGCGCCCGCGCGATCGAGCGCCACCTCCAGAACGACTTCACCTACCAGCTCCCGACGGGGAAAGACGACGACTCGACGCGCGCGGGCCAGCCCCTCGAGCACTTCTTGCACGTCTCGAAGCGCGGCCACTGCGAGTTCTACTCGACGGCCATGGCCGTCATGCTGCGGACGCAGGGCATCCCCACGCGCAACATCACGGGGTTCGTCGGGGGGCAGTACAACCGCTTTGGCGGCTTCTACGCCGTGCGCCAAAAAGACGCTCACTCGTGGGTCGAGGCGTACATCGACGGCGCGGGCTGGGTCACCTTCGACCCGACGCCGCCCGCCACCGCCCTGCCCGCGAGCGGCTTCGACGAGCCGCTCGCCATCTTGCGCGAGCTGGTCGAGGCGAGCGCGCAGCAATGGCAGCGCCACGTGGTCGGCTACGACCTCGAGCAGCAGTACGAGCTGCTCCGCGACGCACGTTCGCAGAAGAGCACCACGAGCTCGCCATCGAAGCGCACGATCGTCATCCTCGTGGGTGCGGGGGTGGTCGTCATCGCGCTCGTCTACCTGCTCCGCCAGCGCGGCCACGCCAAGGTCGACCGCAAAGAGGAGCCGACCGCGTGGTCGAAGAGCATGCTCCGCGCGACCTCCATCTACGAGAACCTCGAGAGCGCGCTGGCACACCAGGGGGTGCACCGGTCTCCGGGAACGCCGCCGTTGAGGCACGCCGAGAACCTGGGCTCGGCGTCTCACCCGCTGGCCAAAGAGGTCCTCGACATCACGCACGTTTACCTCTCGGTGCGGTTCGGCAAGATGGCCCTGACCGACGACGTCGCCGAGGACCTGGAAAAGCGAGTCCGCGCGCTCCGGGCCAAGGACCTTCGGAAACGGGACGACGCGATTCAGGCCTGAGCCCCGACCCTCGCCCGAGGCGGGGGGAGAGTGGACCGCCCGGCGGGGTCGGTGTAGCGAGGCGGCATGATGTCACCCCGCAGCTTCCTCACCCTGGCCTTTGCCTCCTCTTTGACCCTCGCCGCATGCGGCGACGACAGCGGCGCCGGCGGGTCCGGCGGCGAGGGCGCGGCGAGCGCGTCGTCGTCGGCTTCGGGCTCCAAGAGCGCCAGCACGTCCACGAGCACGTCGTCGGCGTCCACGAGCTCGACCTCGTCGGCCTCTACGAGCGCGTCGTCTTCGTCGGGCATGGGCGGCGGGGCCGAGGCCGATCACCTGGTCATCAACGAGATCCAGGTCGGCGGGAACGAGGCCGAGTTCGTCGAGATCCACAACCCGACGGCCGCGGCCGTCGCCCTCGACGACTACTACCTGAGCGACAACTCGACCTACGTCGATCTCGCCAGCGGCGGCGCCTGGATGCCGATCACCAACAACCCGGGCACCGACTTCCTCGCGCAGTTCCCCCCCGGTTCGTCGATCCCGGCCGGCGGCTACATCGTCATCGGCTTCGACCCGGGCTACGAGACCGAGTTCGGCGCCTGCCCCGACTTCTTCGTCGCCGAGGCGGCCGTGACCTGCAACGGTGGCGCCGTCCCCGCGCTCGTCGCGACCGAGCCCGGCAGCATCGACGACGCGTCGAACCTCTCCAACATGCGTGAGATGCTCGTGCTCTTCACCTGGTCGGGCGACACGCAAGACGTGCTGCAAGACGTCGACTACGTCACCTGGGGCGACATGTTCGAGGCCGGATCGCGCGCCGACAAGAGCGCGGTGTCGGGCTACCAGCCCGACACGCCGGTCGACATGCAGAGCGGCGCGCCCGTCCCCGCCCCCGGCACGAGCATCGAGCGCTGCGGCGTCGAGGCCGGCGAGACCACGACCGGCGGCAACGGCATCACCGGCCACGACGAGACCAGCGAAGACCTCGCCACGTCGTTCGTCGTGCAGGCGGCCCCGACGCCGGGCGCCGTCAACGGCTGCCCCTGAGCCGACGATCGAGCGTCAACGGGTTGGCGCGAGCCAACCCGTTGGCGCCCATGCACCGGAAAAACCCGCGATCTCGCCGCTGAGGGGGTGGCCCCGGCGTTGCACGGCTCGGCGCCGTGCAACTCGGGTTGGCCCTCGCGCTCCCCATCGCGCTCACCGCGTGGATCGCCCTGCGCCGGCTCGTCCCGAACGGGCGCGTCGACTTGACCGCGCTCGTGTATCTCCGCGCGCCGCTCAACGCGCTCGCGTTCCGGGTGCGGGCGCTCTTGGGGCGCGCGCCGCGCGCGGCCCGCGTCGAGAGCGAGGCCAAGAGCGATCTCTTCGACTATCTCTCCGGCGCCGACGCCACCGCCGCGGTCGCACGCACACGCGACCTCGAGCAGAGCTTCGATCTCCGTGCGCTGCGCGACGCATCGACCCGCGACGTCTACCGCGACAACCTCTACCGGCTCGACATCCTCGACCGGCTCGTGACGCCGTACCTCGACACGACGGCGGGCTCTTTGCGGGCCATCGACGCCGGCAGCCAAGACTTTCGATACGCGACGGCGCTCGAGCGCTGGCTCCGCCACGCCGGGACCCTCGTGCCGCGGGACGTCGCGCTCGACGGCGTCGAGGTGGACGGCCACGGGCTCTACCCCGACCTCTCGACGCGCGCGAGCCACGCCGACCGCCACGCGTCGCTCACCGGCAACTCTCGCGTGCGCTACCGCATCGAGAACTTCTCGGAGACGCACGACCGAGGCATCGACGTCGTCTTCGCGTGGTTCCCGTTCGTGCTCCGCTACGCCCTCCTCCGCTGGGGTCTGCCCCTACGGTTTTTCGCGCCGCGACGGTTCTTCGAACGAGCGAGCGACGCGCTCGCGGGCGGTGGCCTCTTGGTCGTGGTGACGCACACCCACGAGGAACGCGACCGCTTGCGCGAGATCCTCGCCCCGATGACCGAGCTCAGGGTGGTGGCGGCGTCGCCTGCTCCGAGCCGGCTCGTCGCCTACTGGGACGAGGTGCCGGAGCGCTGGGTGACGATCGCCGAAAAGCGCCGAGGCCCGTGATCAGCTCGGCGGCGACGGCCGCACCGTCCGGCTCTTCACGGAGCCGCGATGCCAGCGCCGCCGCGTTCGACGCCAGCGCCTGGTCGCTGGTGACGCGCTCGAGCGCCCGCACCAGGTCGGCTACGCTCCGCTTGGCCTTGGAGACCCGCACCCCCACGTTCAGCCGCTCGACCTGCCACGAGAGCGCGAACTGGTCGTAGCCGAACGGAACGGCCACGACGGGCCGGCCGCTTCGCAGCGCCTCGCCGGTGGTGCCGGCACCGCTGTGGATCACCACCGCCAGCGCGCGCGGAAAGACGAGGTGGTAGGGGGCGTAGGGCACGGCCAAGGTGTCGCCCGAGAACGACGTCTTGCCGGCGGGGTGACCGACGATCAGGCACCGCAAGCCGAGCTCGGCGCAAGCGGCCGCGAGCGCCTCCAGGGTATCGCCGCCGATCACCGAAAACGCCGAGCCCAGGCCGACGACGACCGGTGGTGGCCCCGCCTCCAGGAACGCCTCGACCGCGGGCGGCACCTCGGCGCGGGCGCCGAGGTGACCCGCGCGCGCAAAGCCGCACATGCGGGTGTTCGGAGGATCATCGCCGGCCGGCGGCCGCACCGCGGCGGACCACATGCCGAGGTGGAGGGTAGCGGCGCGCTCGACGCCCGTGATCGTCGGGTCGATCGACGTCACCTGGAGCTCGCGCGCGAGGCCCCGCAAGAGGTTTCCCGCCAGCTTGCGGACGACCCACGCGGTGAGACCGCTCAGCGCCGGCAGCATCCAGCCGGGGATGCGTCTATCGAGGAACTGCATCGGCGCGGCGCGGCTCATCCACGCGAGCGGCGTCGCGCCGATCATGACGCTCGGGATCTCGGCCTCGTGGGCGGCCCAGAAGACGCCGTGCGCGAGGTTGCTGCCGATGACGGCGTCGGGCACAAATGACGGTAACGTCTCTTTTAGCGCCCGATAGGTCGTCTCGACGTACGGTTTTCCGAAGTTGGCCCAGAGCGAACGGGGACCGTTGAAGGTGTCGAGGTACACCGGGTTCGCCTCGAGCTCGTTGAACACGTCGACGTAGGTGCCGGCGCCCTCGAAGTCGAGCCCGGCGCGCCGCACCGCCGGCTCGTGGAATGGATTGGTGACGAAGAGCACGTCGTGGCCGGCGTCGCGGAGCGCCTTGGCGATCACGAGGGTCGGCAAGAAGTCACCGGCCGATCCGAAGCTCGACGCCACGTACCGCATCCCTCTCACCTCCGTGCTCGCCAACCTCGGGCCGACTCGAAATAGTCCACGAGGTGGCGACGAAGCGAAAGTGTGGCGGCGCCCCGACCCGCCTGCCCGGATGGATCGCTTCGGCGGCTCGACCGTCCAACAGGGCAAGGAACCGAAATCACCATGAGCCGCTCGTATCTCCTGGCCGCCTGTCTCCTCGCAGCCTCTCTCCCTGCCTGCACGATCGTGGGGTCGGCACCCCCGTCGGCCGTCGCCCCCGACGCCGGGTTGGTCGTCGCCGGCGAGGGCGAGGCGCGCGCGAAACCGGACATCGCCGTGGTTCGGCTGGGGGTCGAAGTGCGGCGCGCCACGATGGAAGAAGCCCGAACCGCCATGGCCGAGACCCAGTCGAGCATCCTCGCCTCGGTGCGTCGCCTGGGGGTCGCGCCGGCCGACGTCCAAACCGACCAGCTCGCCCTGCACCCCGAGTACGACTTCGACAAGGACGGCGGCCGCAGGCTGCGCGGTTACGTCGCGACGAACGTCGTGCGCGTCACGGTGCGCCGCGTCGACGACGCCGGCAAGGTGGTCGACGGCGCGGTGGCGGCGGCCAAGAACGACGCCCGCGTCGACGGTGTCTCGTTCGAGCTCTCGGACACGGCCGCGCTCCGCGCCGAAGCGCGCCGGCTCGCCGTCGCCGACGCGCGAAAGCGAGCCGAGC
>CALKVR010000411.1 GCA_938004815.1 uncultured Polyangiaceae bacterium
GCGTGAGGGGGGAGGACCGTGAAGACGAACGAGCACGAGCGGAAGTGGCTCATCGAGCTCTTGCGCGAGCGCTCGTTCGAGAAAAAGCGCGTCGTGCTCGCGTCGGGCAAAGAGAGCGACTTTTTCATCGACTGCAAGCAGACGGTGCTGACGGCCGAGGGCCACGGCCTCGTCGGCTCGTTGATGTTCGATGCGCTCGATTCGCTGCCCGCTTGTGAGGCCGTCGCCGGCGTCGAGCTCGGTGGCTGCCCGCTCGCCAGCGCCGTCTCGCTCATAAGCTTTCAGCGCGGCCGGCCGCTCCCCGCGCTCTACGTCCGCAAAGACGCAAAGGACCACGGCTCGAAGAAGCTCGTCGAGGGCGACAAGGCGCTGCGCGACGGTATCCCCGTCGTCGTGCTCGAAGACGTGATCACCACCGGCGGCTCCACGCTCAAGGCCGTCGACAAGCTCCGCGCGGTCGGCGCGCGGGTGGTGGGCGTCGTCGCGATCGTCGACCGCCTCGAGGGCGGCGCCGACGCCTTGAAAGCGGCCGGTTTGCCCCTGGTCGCGCTCTCGACGCGGCGCGACTTCATGGGGCCCGAGTAGCGATCCTCCCCGCTCACGTCGTGAGGGGGCCGGGGGGGTGAAAGAGCGGCACCTCCCTCATCCAGCACAGCGACGCCGCCTCGTCGGCACCTGCTACACTGTCGAGCCTATGCGGGTTCGACGCTTGGCTTTCGCTGCGAGCGGGGTGGTGGGGGTGTCGCTCGTCGGGGTGTGGGGCGGCTGTCGCGCGCTCGTGGGTGACGAGCTCACGTACGAGAGCGGCTCCGGCGGCAACGGCGGCGCGGCCTCGACGTCGATCTCGACTTCGGTTTCGGCTTCGGACTCTACGTCGGCGTCCGACACGTCGGCGTCCTCCACGACGGACGTGTCATCGACCACGAGCACCTCATCCGGTGAGGGGGGCGCGTACGACGGGCCGCCTTGCACGACGATGACGCTCGCAGAGTGTGGTTTGCCGCCGAACGCCGACGTCAGGTGGCAGTTCCAAGCCGAGTGCCCCAACGGGCCGTGGTGCCGCTACATCGACACACCAGGCAGCTTCGTCCAGCAGCAGGGCGGCGACATGATCATCCAGTCCACACCAAACCCAACGGGCACGGGCTGGTGGAGCGACCAAACGAGACTGTTTGCACCGCTGCTCTTCCGCTCCACCACCGAGGGCGACCGGTTCGTGGTGGTGACGCGCGTCTCCGTATCCGGCCAGAACTACGACCCGCCGGATATGACGATGGCAAACACCTCCGATTACAAGGCGGGGGGCATTCTTCTGCGTCGGAGCAGCGGCCCACCGGACTACCCGACCGAGGAGTTTTACAAGCTCGAGTACGGGTACATGGGCACCAGCACCTTTGGCGGCGAAGACTACGGCGTCCTCGCCGCCATGAACGACATGGGCACCGCGAACCACCTGGCCTTGGACGAGTTCACGGAAGACGTGGACGACGTCGGGCTGGCGATCTGCCGGGTCGGGACCGACCTCGAATTTTTCTACGACCGCGGAGATGGCTGGCTCACCCTCGTATCCTTGGGCGGCGCGGGCAGCGCCTGGGGGACCGGTTTCACGATGGGGCTCTTCACCGGCACCTTCTACAACCTCGGCGAGGTGACGACGGGTGAGTTCGCGTACTACGGAATTCGGACCAACGAAGGCGTCGGAAACGTCGGGACTTGCCTCGAGGCGATCGAGGACTTCGATCAGGCTCTCCAGCAAGGGCGAGACTGACGGCTAGAACCGCCAGGTGAGCTCGGCGCGCGTCGGGCCCACGCTGACCGCGGGCTGCGCCTCGCTGCCGCCGGGCCTGACGATCACGAGGACGATGCCAGTCGCGGCGACGACGCCGCCCGCGATGAGCAGGCCCGTCGACGCGTCGGCCATCGTCAGCATCGTGGAGCGATCGTCCTCGATCGCGGCGCGATCCGTGCCCGGCGGGCACTGCAGATCGGGACACGTCTCTTTGATGTCGCCGTCCATCCCGAGCGCGAGCCCGCCGAGCACGGCGCCCGCGAGGAGGGCGGCGCCGCCTACCGAGAGGAGCGCGATGCCGGGGGCGAGGCTGCCCTCGGTCTCTGCCTCCTGAACGGGAGGGTTGGGTCCCGGCCCGGGTCCCGGGCCCGGGCCGCCCGGCGCACCGAACGTGAGCGCGACCTCGCGCCCGCGCTCACCGGGGCGCACCTCGACCTCGGACTCGGCGCGTTTGTCGCCGTCGACAATGACAATCTTGTAAGCCCCAGGGTCGACCTCCAGCGGCTTCCCGAGCGCGGCCGGCCTGTCGCCGACGACGACCTGGGCTGCGGGCGATGCCCCTGGAGCGGTCACGATCAGGCTCGGGATGGTTGGCTCGAGGGCGGCGAGCTCACCGCGACCGTCGGCCTGCGCCTGGCGCCAGCTCGCGAGGGCGTCGTCGGGGAGCTTCTCGGCGACGAGCTTCTGGTACGTGCCGCGCGCGGCGAGGAGGCGGTTCAGACTGCGCTGGGAACGCGCGATGTACAGCACGAAGACCGCCGAGTGCGACGCGGCCTCGGCCTTTTCGAAATTTGCGAGCGCCTCGGCCCAGGCGCCGGCCTCGTAGTGTGTCAGCCCCTCACGGGCGAACGTGACGGCGCGGTCGCCGGGCAACGGCTCGGTCTGCGCGCCAGCCGGCAGCGCAAAAAGGGCGCTCAGCACGAGGAGGGCCAAAGCGATGAACCGTCGCACGCCGCGAGCCTATCCCTACCGCCGCGAAACCGCACGCCGGGCGTGAACCCGCCCGAGCGTCGTGTCACCCTCTCCTCATGGCGACTTCGGCGCGCTCGACACCTCGACTCGCCCTGGCGGGCGGCTTCGATGGTGGCGGCGGCGACGGGATGTCGCCGTCTCTGCGCAAGGCGCTCGAGCTGCTCCGCCTCACCCGCTCCGAGCTCATCGCTGCCGTTCGGCACGAGCTCGAGACCTCGGCGTCCACCCCCGCCGAGCCCGCGGGCAAGCTCGTCGATCTCCGACGCGCACCGACGCCGCCTGCGTGACGATCATCACGGAAGCAGCCCCCGCGGACGCAACCCGTCACATCAGGCCCTGATCCTGACGGTACCGTCCGCGCTCCCGACCGCGGTTGCGACCGCGCCGCCACCAAGGCCTCGATCTTCGCGACTTGTTGCGTGTGCCGCGGGCCGCCGGACATCGTCGCGGACGCAACCTCGCATGGCGCTCGGAAGTGCGGTCGCAACCGGACCGATCAACGCCTAATCACCCCGGTTGTGACCGCACCGCGCCGGCTCCGGCCACTACCGCGGACGGAACCGGCGTCGACGGCCTGCGCGCGACCGCGGACGGAACCGCCGTCGACGGCCTGCACCGACCGCGACGACAGCGCTCGCCGACCGCACCGCGCCGGCTCCGGCCACTACCGCGGACGGAACCGGCATCGACAGCGCCGCATCAACCGCACCGCGCTCGGAGGGACCTCCCCCCTCGCGCA
>CALKVR010000412.1 GCA_938004815.1 uncultured Polyangiaceae bacterium
GTCGTCGACCACCGCCGACCCCTCGCTCATGTGCGCCTGCGTCGCCGTCGTCGACGCGACCGGCGTCACCGAGCAAGCCATCAGGCTTGCGGCCAGCAGCATGTACGCGAGCACGCTCGACGCCGAGATCGCGAAGCCATCGGCGAAAAACACAAGCGACCTAACCGACGACGAGGTTGAGGATGCGCCCGGAGACGAAGACGACCTTCTTGATCGACTTGCCCTCGACGAACGCCTTTACGCCCTCGACCGCGACCGCGGCGGCCACCGCTGCGTCTTGGGTCGCCGTGCGGTCGAGCTTCACGTGCCCGCGCACCTTGCCGTTCACCTGAACCGGCATCTCGATGACGTCGTCGATGCAGAGCGCCTCGTCGAACGTGGGCCATGGCTCGTGAGCCAGCGTGCCATCGTGGCCGAGGCGCGACCACAGCTCCTCGGCGATGTGCGGCGCGAAGGGCGAGAGCATCAGCACGAGCTTCTCGGCTGCCTCACGCGGGAGGGTCGCCGCGCTCGACAGGTGGTTCGTGAAGATCATGAGCGTCGAGATCGCGGTGTTGAACGAGAGCGTCTCGATCGCCTTCGTCACCTTTTGCACCGCCTTGTGCAGGAGGCGCCGCGTCTCGTCGTCGATCGCGTCGGCGACCGGCCGCGTGCACGCGGCCCAAACGCGATCGCGGAAGCGAACCACGCCCTGAATCTGTGACGACTGCCAGGGCTTTACCGCCTCGAGCGGCCCCATGAACATCTCGTACAGGCGCAAGCAGTCGGCGCCGTGCGCCTTGACGATGTCGTCGGGGTTGACGACGTTGCCGCGCGCCTTGCTCATTTTTTCGCCGTCTTCACCCAGGATCATCCCCTGGTGAACCAGCTTCTTGAACGGCTCCTTGTCGCGCACGTAGCCGGCGTCGAAGAGCACCTTGTGCCAGAACCGCGCGTAGAGCAGGTGCAAGACGGCGTGCTCGGCGCCGCCGACGTAGAGGTCGACCGGCATCCAGGCGTCGTACGCCTCCTTCGACCAACCCTCGGCGGCGTTCTTGGGGTCGAGGAAGCGGAGGTAATACCAGCACGAGCCCGCCCACTGCGGCATCGTGTTGGTCTCGCGCGCGTACCAGTTGCCGTCCTTTTGAAAGAAGCGCCAGTCGAGCGCGCGGGCGAGCGGGCCGGCCGGGTCTTCACCCGGGCGGTAGTCGGCGAGCTCGGGCAGGCGCAGCGGCAGCTCGCTCCTGTCGACCGCGATCGGCTTGTCGAAATGGACGACCACCTCGGCGCCCTGGCGCGGATCGCCGCCCTTCGGCAGCGAGATGGGGAAATACACGGGGATGGGCTCGCCCCAGTAGCGCTGCCGCGAAAAGACCCAGTCGCGGAGCTTGTAGCTCGTGCGCTTCTTGCCCTTGCCGATCGCGTCGAGCTTCTGGACGATCGCCGTCTTGCAGGCCGCCGTCGTGAGGCCCGAGAAATCGCCGCTGTTCACGCTGAAGCCGTCCTCGACGAAGGCCGCCTCGAGCGAGCCCCGCGCGTCCTTCGTCGGGCTCACCACCTCGACCACGTCGACGCCGTACTGCTTGGCGAACTCGAAGTCGCGCTCGTCGTGGCCGGGCACGCCCATCACCGCACCGGTGCCGTAGGAGCCGATGACGTAGTCACCGATCCACACCGGGATCTCGGCGCCGGTGAGCGGGTGGATGCAGAAGCCGCCGGTGGGCACGCCGCTCTTGGTCTTGGCGTGGGCCAGGCGGTCGCGATCGCTCTTGGACGCTGCCGCCTTCACGTAAGCCTCGACCTCGACTCGCCGCTCGGGGGTGGTGAGACGCGCGGTCAGCGGGTGCTCGGGCGCGAGCACCATGAAGGTCACACCGAAGAGCGTGTCGGGGCGCGTCGTGAACACCGAGATCGTCTCGCCCTCGAGGCCCTTGGCCGCGAAGTCGATCTCGGCGCCCTCGGAGCGGCCGATCCACTCGCGCTGCATCGTGAGCGTGCCCTCGGGCCACTCGACCTCGGCGAGGTCCTCGAGCAGCCTGTCGGCGTAGGCCGTGATGCGGAGCATCCACTGGCGGAGCGGAGTGCGCACCACCGGGTGGTTGCCGCGCTCGCTCTTGCCATCGATGACCTCTTCGTTGGCGAGCACCGTGCCGAGCGCGGCGCACCAGTTGACGGGGATCTCGTCCTGGTAGGCGAGCCCGCGATCGAACAGGAGCAAGAAGATCCACTGCGTCCAGTGGACGTATCCGTCGTCGGTGGTCGCGAGCTCGCGCGCCCAGTCGTAGCTGAACCCCAGCATCTTGAGCTGGCGGCGAAACGTGGCGATGTTCTCGTTCGTCGTCTTTTCCGGGTGGGTCCCGGTCTGGATGGCGTACTGCTCGGCCGGCAGTCCGAACGAGTCCCAACCCATGGGGTGGAGCACGTCGACGCCGCGCATGCGCTCGAAGCGCGCGACGATATCGGTCGCGGTGTAGCCCTCGGGGTGGCCGACGTGCAAGCCGGCGCCCGACGGGTACGGGAACATGTCGAGCAGATACCGCTTGGGGCGCCCAGGGCGCCGCTCGGCCGCGAACGTCGCGTTCGTCTCCCAGAACCGCTGCCACTTGGGCTCGACGCTCGCGTGGTCGTAGCGATCCGGCCTCGATTGGTCGTCGTCTCCGCTCATTTTCGGGGGGCGCACACTACCACGGTCTCGGCCCCCCTCACGAGGCGCGGGATCGGGGTGTGCCCCAGGGGAAGGACGCACCGAGGGCACGCGGCTGACGGGCGTCGAAACGGGGCTAAGCTTCCATTCGTGTCGGCTCTCGGACGTGTCCTCGACCCCGAAGCGATCCAAGCGCTCACCGGTCCGTCCGGTCGGTTCGAGGCGCGCGTTTCGCCTTCGTGGGGCGGGCGCTTGGTGCGGATCGAGGTTCCCGCGCGCGTCGCGTGCTCCCGTTGTGACGGCGGGGGGTGCGACAGCTGCAACCGCAGCGGCGCGATCAAGCTCGATGGCTCGCCCGCTCATCGAACCCTGACGGCGCGTTTGCCGTACGACGTCTCCTCGGGGGTCGCGCTGCGGATCGTGGACCCCTTCGGCGAGGGGGGGCCGCTCGAGGTCTTGCTCATCGAGTTGCGCCCCTCCGACGCGCCCGACCCGAACGTCTCGCTCGCCCCGCCGACGGACCGGTTTCGCGCGGCCTACGTGCCGATGGCGGTCGCGATCGCGGTCGCCGCGCTGGCGTTGGCGCTCGCCCTCGGCTCTCGGTGACCGTTCAAAGCAAAGCGGCTCGGACCGACGACCGGGTGATCACGGCGACGAGACCGTCGAGACGACGACGCCGGGGGTGGTGATCCAGTCGAACGCGTCGACGAGCGCGCTCGCACCGAGCACCGCGTCGGCGGCGTCGTAGACGCCGAGTCGCAGCGTGATCTCGCCGCCGGGAGGCGCGGGGCTCGTGGTCGTCTGCCACCCCGTCGCGGCGTTGCCCTCGAACCCGGTTCCGGCCAGGCCTGCGTCGCCCTGGCTGCAGGGGTATGCCTTCCCCCCCGCCATGCAGGGCGGCATCATGCAGCTGCACACGTCGAACGGCGCGCCGTTCAAGCTCACCGGGTTACCGTTTGCGTAGAGCGCGATCTGGCCGTCGGGCTGGCCGGGCGGGGTGGGCGCGAGGTGCGCGAAGAAGGTGTCGTCGTAGGCCGAGCAGACGAACGCCGGCCAGTCGGCGGAGAAGAAGTTCGAATCGAACGAGAAGCCGTGGGCGTTGTCGGGGACCCGGATCACCAGCTCGAGCGCCACCGGGTCGTTCGGTGTGCCGGAGACTGCGCCCGGGCAATCGGATGGCTTGGGCGCCCCGGGCGGGAAGCCACAGGTGACGTTCCAACCGTTCGCGGTGTTGGGGTCGACGTAGTCGGGGTCGGCGGCGTCGCGCGCGACCGCGTTGGAGAGCGCCAGCATCTTCTGCCCGAAGCGAGGGATGTAGAGGTTGCCGAAGTTGTCGAGCAGGCCGTGCCCCAGGTGGAAGGCCTGGGCCTGGCCTGGAT
>CALKVR010000413.1 GCA_938004815.1 uncultured Polyangiaceae bacterium
GCGCGCCGCGACGCCGCTGCGGCGACGGTGACGGCCTACGGTGCGACGGCGGCGCGCGGCGACCTCGGCGCGGTCGACGCCGACATGCTCGCCGGTTGCGACGCGATCGTGCACGCCGCTGCCCGCGCCGAGGATTGGGGCACGCGCGCGCAGTTCTGGGAGGCGAACGTCGCCGGCACCGACCGCGCGCTCGCGGCGGCGCGGGCCGCTCGAGTGAAGCGGTTCATCCACATCGGCACCGAGGCGGCCTTCTTCGTCGGGCGCGATGCCTTCGATGAGGCCAAGCCCTGTCATCACCTCGCGCATGGCGCTACCTCTACTCCGAGACCAAGGCCGAGGCCGAGCGACGCGTCCTCGCCGCGAACCGAGACGGGCTCGAGACGATATCGATTCGGCCTCGCTTCGTGTGGGGGCCGCGCGACGCGACCGTCCTGCCCAACGTCCTCGCGATGGCCGAGGCTGGGCGTTTTGCGTGGATCGACGGCGGCCGACAGGCCACGAGCACGACCCACGTCGCGAACCTCGTCCACGCCATCGTCCTCGCTCTCGACCACGGCGTGCCGGGGCACACCTATTTCGTCGCCGACGAGGGCACGCGCACCATTCGGGCTTTCCTGACGGCGCTCGCCCGCACCGCTGGCGTCGAGCTCCCGCAAAAGAGCATCCCGCGCCCGATCGCGCGGGCCGCCGCGCGCCTCGTCGAGAGCGGCTACCGCTTCGTCGGCGCCACCGGGCGGCCACCGATGAGCACGTTCGCGATCGACATGCTCTCGTCGACCGTCACCGTCAGAACCGACCGCGCTCGTCGCGAGCTCGACTGGGCTCCTGTCATCAGCGTCGAGGACGGGCTCCGCGCGCAGGTGGCTGGGTAGGGGCTCCGGCACACGAGCGGCTACTCCAACCAGAACCTCTCGCCGGCGACCGAGCCGCCCCACGTGCCTGGTCCGACGATCGAGGTTTGGATGGTGAACGTGCCCGCGGTCACGGCGTCGTAGCGGCCGCGGCCCAGGGTGAGCTGGCCGGGGCCATCGCTGGTCATGCCGAATGGCGACTCGTGCGCGGGCATGAGCTCGAGCAACTCGGCCGGCACCGTCCCGGTTCCGGTGTTGCCGTCGAAAAAGCAGCTGATCGAGGTATAGGCCCAGTTCATCGGCTCGTTCGGCGCGGCCCCACGCTGGAACGACAGGGTCACGGTTGCGTCGATGGGCGACCAACCAAACGAGAGAGCCGAGCTCCGCGAGATCACCCAACCGTCGCCGGGGCGTGGCGGGCTGCCGATCACGAGCGGCGCCGGGGTCGTCCCCGAGAGGTCGAAGGGTGGGACGGCGCCCCCCGTCGACTGCACCGAGACGGTCTCGCCGCCCAGCCACGTCGTCGGACCGACGAACGCGAAGTACGGGCCTGCAGGCGAGGGCTCGGGGATCGTCGCCCCCATCGGGAGCGCGCTGCCGGAGAACGTGAGATCACCGGCCCCGACGAACGAAAAGATGCCCCCGGGCGGGCCGTCGTACTCGAGCAGCGTGCATGGGCCGATCGTCGTCGCGGTGCAGCCCTGTAGGCAGAGATCGGGCGTCTCGGGGGCGAAGAGCCCGCTGAGCTGGGTCTGGTATTCGGTCTCCGAGCCCACGTGCTCGGCGACGACGACTTGGCCCCAGCCCGCGCCGTCGCTCCCGCCGTCACCGCCGCCGGTGCCCCCGCCACCCTCGCCAGGTGGGACATCGCCGGTGAGGCATATCGCGCCCGGTTGTGCGCGCCGCGCCTTCTCGTCGGCGTAGGCCTGATCGATCGCCCGCTTGCAGGCCGCGCACGGCGTTCGCTGCTCGAGTGTCCGCATCATGCAGTCGTGCTGCGACCGGTAGACCCCTTGGCTGCAGTATTGGCCGCCGGCGTAGGCGCCGATCGTCGTGGTGTCCATGGCCGTGGTCGGGATCGTCGTGGTGTTGACGAGGTCTTTCCACGGGAGGTTGGATAGATCGTTGGAGACGTTCTTCTTGCCGGCCGCGCTCGCGGCGCTGCAGCTATGGCCGCCGCCGCCGTACTCGTCGGCCAGGCCTACCAACGCGTGGCCGAGCTCGTGGGCGAAGACGTGCTTTCGGTGCTCGTTGCGGGCCGAGAACGTGAAGTAGGAGCCGAACGTCGGCGAGCGGGTCGCGCACCCGGTGTGCTCGGCCGTGTTCACCATCATCGCGATCACGTCTGCATCGACCTTGCGCTTGGCCGCGAAGAGCGTGGCTGCCGCCAGGGCCGAGAGGCGCGCGGGATCGGGCAGCACGCAGCGCCGGAGATCCCCCGCACCAAACTGCGTGGCGAAGGCGGTGTCTTTGAGGCTCGGCGGATCGCTGATGCCGGATTGGCTCGACGGCACCGGGAGCCAGAACAGGCCGGTCTCTTGCCACCAGGGCTTGAACCCGGGGTTGTCGTAGAGCCCCGTCGCGGTGTCGAAGGCGGCGCTCTTCGCGGTCGGCATCTCTGCTGCGGTGTAGCCGTCCGCCGTAAGCAGGATGTTCACCGGTCGACACGGTGCGTGAGCGTCGAGGCGTTCGATCTTGGTGAGATCGACGCCGGGCAGCGTGTGGATCGCGACCGCCTTGGGCTTGGTCACCATGGTGGCGCGCGCTTGCACGGTACCGGTCGCCGAACCGGTGGGTGGCGTCGAGAAAACGATCTCGCCTTCGACGTTCGGGACGACGAGCTCGACGACACCCCACCCCGCGTCGACTTCGACCGGCGCGGGCATCGTGGTGTCGTCGAACTCCGCGGTGACGATCCGTGGATCGACGACCACGCCTCCGGCGAGCACCCCGCCGCTCGCATCGACGAACGACCACGCGACGCTGCGCTCGTCGCCACCGGGGGACGCCGAGACCTTGTAGCTCGGATCGAAGTCGCTCGTGACGAGCACCTGGGCCGAGCCCTCTACGATCATCACGGCCGCGATGACTTGCTCGGGCGCGGTCGGTTCCGTCATGGTCCCCTCGTCGTCGCCGCACGAGATCGCGGCGAGCAGTGCGGCCAAGAGGAGCAGGCAACGGACCAGCCAGACTGGGCGGGCGCGAGCCGAGCTCGCAGCCGCCCCTCGGTGATGGGCGCTCACGGAGACTTCGATACGTCCCGCCGCCCGCCGCCCTCCCTGATCGCTGGAAGAAGAGTGCGATGTCATGCGGTCCGCGCGTTACCACTGGAC
>CALKVR010000414.1 GCA_938004815.1 uncultured Polyangiaceae bacterium
AAGAGCGACGCCGGCAATGGCGCCTCCGACACGATCGTGCTCCTCACGGCGCTGTTCCTCGCCGGCTCGGACATCCAGGACACGGCGACGCTGGTCGATCAGGCCCGGCAAGGAAAGCACTGAGCGGCGCTGCGCCGGCGCGGGCGTCGCTCAGGTCGGACGCTTGAACGTCTTGCGGCGCGTCTCCACCGCGGGTCGCACGAGGCACCCGTCGAGGTGGTCGTTCACCAGACCCATCGCCTGCATGAACGCGTAGACGGTTGTCGGCCCGACGAACGAGAACCCGCGCTTCTTCAGATCTTTGGACATCGCGATGGCCTCGGGCGAGGTGGTCATCGTCGACAGCACGGCGCGCGTGATCCGCTTGGGGCGGTTCGAGGGCTTCGCCTCGAAGCGCCAGACGTAAGCGGCGAGCGAGCCGAACTCGTCGACCATCTTGGAGGCGGCCTTGGCGTTGCCGATGGCCGCTTCGATCTTGCCGCGGTGGCGCACGATGCTCGCGTCCTTGAGCAGCGAGCGAACCTGGGGCTGCCCGAACCGCGCGACGCGCTCGATCTCGAAATTGGCGAACGCGCTGCGGAAGCCCTCGCGTTTTCGCAGGATGGTGAGCCACGAGAGGCCCGATTGAAAGCCCTCGAGGCACAGCTTCTCGAACAGGCGGCGGTCGTCGCGGACCGGAAAGCCCCACTCGACGTCGTGGTACTTCAAGTAGTCGTCGGCCGAGCCGCACCAGAAGCAGCGCTTGCGTCCGTCGGGACCGCGAATCAGATCGGGCTTTGCGGCAGCGGTTTCCATGTCAATTCGTCGTGCACTTGATGGGGCGGCGGGCCGAGAGGGACAGCCGGGGCTTCTTGGGGTCGAAGACGGTGGTGGGCGCGATCGATGCGCGCTTCTTGAAGCCGCGCTCGAGCGCGTCGCGCATCAGCTCATCGAGGACGGCCACGTGCGGCGGCTTCACGTCGCCCCAGAAGTTGTCGCCGCCCGTGAACAAGAAATCACTGCCGGCGACGACCAAGAGATCGTCGTCTTTGACGGGCTTGCCGTTCTTCTCCAGATCGACCCAGAGCACGCCCTTTTTGCAGGCCGCTTTGACCAGAACGCCCGAGAAGCTCAGGATGCCGCCGCCGCGCTCGAGGTGCCCGCGCACGACCTGCCGGAAGCTACGGCCGTCCATTTCGGTGATCGCCACCTGATTGTCGAACGGGAATGCCTCGAACAAGCTGCCGTACTTGAGCGCGCCCCTCGGCAGGTCGGCGCGCAGGCCGCCTCCGTTCATGAGGCCGACGTCGACGTTGGGCCGGGACTCGCGGAGCAGGTCGGCGAAGAGGTTTCCGAGCGGCGACTCGTCGTCGTACGCGCGACGTAGCCCCTCGGGCAGATCGGTGCCGACGAGCTCGGCCCGCTTGGCGCGCGCGCCGTCGATGGCCGGCGCCACCGCGGCGGCCACTCTGGCGTCGCGCGCGATCTTCACCCCCTCGTACTCGCCGGGATCACACAGGTCGAAGTCGGGCTTGTCGATGCCGGGGCAGAGATCGCGAGGCGGATGAATGCGGCGATCGACCACCGCGCCGGCCTCGATCACCAAGTCGACTCGCCCGAACGCGCGGCCGTACGAGTGCTGCTCGATGATCGCCACACCCTCGACCTCGTGCGCGACCCCCGCGTGGGTGTGCCCGGCGACGATGACGTCGATGGTGCCGCGCGGCAGCTCGCGCGCGAGCCTGAAAATCTCCGCTCGCTCGTCGCAGCCGTCGGTCGAGGCGTTACCCGTGAACGCCTTGCACTTGCCGCCGGCGTGCGCGAGCACGACGACCGCCGCCGCGCCGGCGCGCCGGAGCGAGGCCGCCTGTTTGGCAATGGTGTCGCCGAGGGGCGCGATCTCCAGGCCTTTGACATTGGCCGAAATGGTGGTCGTCAGCGTCTCGATCGTGGTCACACCGATGAGGCCCACCTTGGCCCCGCCCACGGTGACCATCGCGCTCGGCTCGATATTGGGCCAATCGACGGGCTGCTTGGTCGCGGCGTCCAGCACGTTGGCGGCGAGAAAGGGGAACGGCGCCGCCGCCGCCGCAGCCTTGAGCGCGCCACGCGGGTCGTCCGACGGATCGCGAGGCGTCGCGGCCGGGCCCGCCGGACCGAAGTCGAACTCGTGGTTGCCGACGGTGACGGCGTCGTAGCCCATGGCCGCGTAAGCGGCGACGACCGGCAGACCCTCGGCCAGGTTCGACTCGAGCGTGCCCTGGAACATGTCGCCGCCGTCGACCAACACGACCCCGCCGTCGTCCTTGCGCAGCTCGCGCAGCCGCGACACGTACCCGGAGAGCAGCGGCAGCGCATGCACCCGGCCGTGCAGATCGTTCGTGCCAACGATCGTCACGGTGGCGCGGCCAGCCGGCGCGCCGGCCGCCGCCGTCGCCGAGGGCGACGAGGAGAGCGCGCCGGCCGTGGAGGGGCCCGACGCCGGCGAGCACGCCGCCGCCCCGCAGATGAGGGCGAGGCACGCCACCGCCGAGGCCGTGAGCGCGAGGATCGTGCGGCGGCGGCCCATCGTCGTGCCGATCTTCGCCGGCTCGGGCCGCGATGCAAGCGATCTCTCTCTCTCGGCGGTCGGCGGCAGCGGCGACGCCTACTCGAGCGCGACCGCGAAGCTGTTGGCGCCGAACCGGAGAACCGGCTCGAAGGTGGTCGGCGTCACGTCGAACACCCCGGTCATGTACGCGGGCATCGTCTCGTCTTGCCAGCGAAAGCTCTCGTGCATGTTCACGTCGAGGATCACGCTCACGTCGTCGGCGATGTTTGGATTGACGGGCAGATTGACGGGAAAGTAGTAGGCCCACTCGCCGCCCTCGAAGACGACGGTGAACCCGCCGCCCGCGTCGTACTCGGGCACGGGCGCGTCGTTGCCCGAGACCGGCACCGTCATGCTCGCGCCCATGAACGTGTACTCGTAGTACCCCGCGTCGCGCACCACGCCGTCGACCAGCGAGCCGTCGGTCATCACCTGCATGTTGTCGAACTCGCCCGGGATGTCGAACCCCATGTAGTGCATCGTCGCGTCGATTCGATACTTGACGTAGGTGTGCACCACGCGCGCGATCGTGAACGTCGCCTGCGGCAGGTCCGCGGCCTTTGCGGTGTAAATGAGCGTGTCCGCCCCGTCCGCGTAGTCCACCTCGACCGAGTCTTGCCCGAAGTCGAAGACCTCGACGGGGGCCGGGTCACCCATCATCCGGTAGAGACGCAGCGACCTCACGCCGCTCGCGTGCGCCGTCGGCGTCTGACCGGCCAGGCCATCGGTGTGGACGAACGGCGCCGTGCTCGAGCGCAGGTGGATCTCGATGTTGGCGCCGCCGCCCTCCCCCGCGCCGCCGCCGCCCGACGACCCCGTCGTGCTCACCGAGGTGCCGTCGCCCCCGGCACCGCCCACGCCTTGCCCTCCGCCGCCC
>CALKVR010000415.1 GCA_938004815.1 uncultured Polyangiaceae bacterium
AGGCCGACGACGCCCAGGCCGACGACGCCCAGGCCGAAGACGAGGAGGCCGAAGGCGCGCCGCCAGCCCCACCGACCCCTTGTGTATTGCCGAGTTGGTCGAGGAGATCGGGGAAAAGCGCTGGGCATGTATCACCGGCCTCCGTCCCTGCGGCGCATGCGAGCATCCCGATCTCGAGGAGGTGGTAGAGCGGAGTAAACGACACACCGCCATCGGCGGAGCGGGCCACCGTGAAGCCGTCTTGGCCCTCGTTGCCACAGGCGTAGAGCCCAGACGTCGACCAGGTGAGGCATCGCACGCCGGTGTCGGCAACGCGCGTGAAGACGTGGTCGGACACCCTCGCGACGTGCACCCCGCCTTGCTTGATCCCGACGGCAACCCGCTCGCCGTTCGGCTCCGCGGCAAAGCCAAGCATCTCGCCTTCTAGCTCCGCGATCATGGTCCACGTCTCGGCCGCGTCGCGGCTCACGTAGAGCCGATCCATCAGCTCGCCCGGCACCCGCAAGTAGAGGGTGTCGGGATCGGTCGGCGAGATCGCGCTGATGAAAGTCCGTTCGGCGCCGGGGATGTCGATCGCGATACGGGTCCAGGTCTGACCTCGGTCCGACGAACGCTCGATGACCGGATCGGTCTCTGCGCCGGCGATCGCGCTGACGTAGAGTCTCGCGGGCATGGAGGGCGAGGCATCGATCGTCTCCGGCACGATGTCGCTGTCGAGATCCGGTCCGAGGACCGTCCACGACATGCCGTCGTCAATCGTCTCGGCGACCACGACGCGCGGAATGCCGTCTGTGTCGTCTGCGGAAATCCCGATGGCGGTGGACGGCGCCATGACGTCGGTCGCAAGATCGACGATGCGCAGTCCGGCAAGCGCGGATCCGTCGACGGCCCAACCGCAGCCGTCGTCGAAGCTGGTGGCGACACCGCTGCGGATCCCAACGAGCAGCGTGCCGGCTTCGGTAATGCTAACAGCCGGGTCATCGACACCGCCGTAGCCGACCGCCGACTCGCAAACCCACAGCCACGTCGCGCCCGCGTCGAAGGTCTCGACGATTCCAAACGTCGCGCGCACGACGATGTGATCGGGGTTGCCGGGATCGACCACCAAGTGGTCTGCGTTGGGAAAACGGCCGTTTGCGTGCGCTGGCAACGCGCCCAGCGCACACGCTGCAAGCAGGCTCAGGAGTCCGACCGCCCGTCGGGCGCCGCGCCTCAAGGGAGGCCGCCTGGCCGGGTCAGCCTCGCGCGCACCATGGCCCATCGTAGCAGGCCCGCTTGCCACTCACCCAGTCACGTGACTCCGCGAGTGGCCGAAGGGCAAGTGCACGACTTTGCAACGCAACACCGGCGAGGGACGCCACTCCGCTCCGAGCAGCAGATTGGATAGGCACCAGGCCGGATTCCGAGCTAGGCTTCGACCCGCGTGTCGCGAATTCGTGTCGGCCGGTTCTTTCGCGCGTTGCGGGTTCTCCTCGCGACGGCGTACCTGCTGATCGGCGTCTCCACCTGGCAGACCGTCCTCGTCGAGCTCGTGGACTCGCACGAGGCCGAGAGCGGCGAGTGCCCCGACGACGAGGGCGGGGACTGCGACTGCGGTCCCAACTGTCACTGCTGCCTGGCGTGCGCGCATCACGGAACGCCGGCGATGCCTGAGATGGCGACGCCGCCCCTAGGGGCCGCGTACGCAGTTGCGCAGACCATCGATCTCGGTTCGCCCGTCGACCTCGTCACACAGTCCGAGCAGGGACCACCTACGAAGGTCCCACTCCCCGCAGCCTGACCGCGAGAGGCACACGTCCCGTCCGCGACACGCGGGCGCGGCGTCGTTTGTTGCTCCTTCAGGCGAGGGCACATGCGTCCTTCGGCGACCATTTTGTCGGCGTTCGTCGTTCTATTTTCATTTTCATCCGCTCACGCAGAGCCGGAAACGCCCCAGAAGAACACTGAGCCCGGACCCGCCGCGGTGCGACTCGATCTTCCTGGAGTCGTCAAACGCGTGCGCGAGCAGGCACCGTCGCGCCGCGTCTCGAAGCGCCGGATCGCCGAGGCTGAGGCCCGGCTCGTGGACGCGGAGGTCTTCCCTCGGACCAACCCGCTCCTGGAAGCAGCCGCCGGACCACGCTTCTCGAGCGGGACCGACGACGTCAGCATCGCCCTCGACGTAGGCCTAACGCAGACGGTCGACCTCGGAGGCGGCCTACGCGCACGAGTCGATGCCGCACGAGCTGGGGTGGAGAAGGCCCAGGCAGACGCTGATGCCTCGACCCGCGACATCGAACGGGTGGCCAGCAAGGCCTTCGCTCGCGCGCTCGGGGCCGAGAAGCGACTGGCACTGGCGAAGCAAATCGAAATCCTTTCGGCCGAAAATGCGGAGACGGCGTCGCGCCGTCGACAGGCGGGAGACGCGACTCTCCTCGAGCTGAACGTCGCCAACGGCGCGTTGGCGCGGGCGACCTCCGAGGTCAGGGCCCGTGAGGCCGACCGCGCGGCTGCGCTCGGCGAGCTGCGCTTCTTGCTGGGCTTGCCGCCGCGCGCCGAGATTGCCTTGCAGGGCGAGCTGACGGAGGTGAAGCCGCGCCCCGCGGCCGGCGGCTGGCTCAAGCGGCGGCCCGATGTTCGAGCGCTCGAAGCGGAGCTCGCGGTCGCGCGGGCTGAAGAGAGGTTGGCAGACGCGCTCGCGTGGCCGGCCCTCACCTTCGGCGCGCAGTACCAGTTCGAGGACAGACAGGTCCACACCATCCAAGGCGTGCTCGGTTTGACGTTGCCGATCTTCGAGCGGTCTCAGGGGCTCGCCGCCGAGGCAGCGGCACGGGCGCGTAGGATCGAGGCCGAGCTGGAGCAACGGCGTGCCGAAGCGACCACGGAAGCGGTTACTGCTGCCGAGGTCTACGGTCACCAGCGCGCCGCGGCCGACGCCTTCGCGCGGGAGGGTCTGGGCGCGCTCGAACAGAACCTCACCCTCGGGAAGAAGGCTTTCCAGGCGGGCGAGATCGGTCTTCCCGAGCTCCTTTCGCTCCAACGCGAGCTGGTCGCCACGCAATCCGAGCAGCTGGATCGAGAGCTCGCGGCGGCGCTTGCCGCCATCGATTCCCGCTTCGCCACAGGAGGGGGGCAATGACACCCACCGGCCCCATGTCCGCTCGAACCACCAAGC
>CALKVR010000416.1 GCA_938004815.1 uncultured Polyangiaceae bacterium
GCACACGCCCCAGCCCAAGATCGCGCCCGCCGCGTCGGCTTCCGCGGCCGCCGCGCCGATCCGGCGGTGTGCGGACGAGACCGACGGCTGCCCCGAGGACAATTGGGGGTGGTGCACCGCCGATCAAAAGCGCGTGGCTTGCTGTGCCGTCGGGCTCGTGGGCAACGACGCCGGCCGCTGCGTCTGCGCGCCAGGCGGGACGATCGACGAGAAGCTGATCGAGGGCGGCTGCCGGCGCGGGGATCAGGAGAAGGGGCCGGCGGTGCAGAAGGTGGTTCGGGCGAATTTCGACGCGCTCCGCGCATGCTACGAAAAGGCGCTCGTTCAGAGCCCGCGCATCTCGGGCAAGGTGTCGCTCGCGTTCCAGATCGCCCCCGACGGCTCGGTGTACGACGCCGGCCTGGCCGGAACGAGCGTGCCCGACCCGGCGTTCCAGGACTGTTTGATCGACGTCGTCGAAGCGATGGTGTTTCCCCCGCCGCGCGACGGTCACGTGAAGATCACCTACCCGGTCGACTTCTCTCCCGGATGATCTCGCTGAGGCGCTTGGCCTCGGTGTCCAGGCGATCGCGCGGGATCGCCCACGACAATGGGCGATCCCGCTGGTGTCGTGGCCCGAAATGCCGAGCATGGTCGCGAGGGCGACCGGGCATGAAACCTGCCATGAGCACGTGCGATGGAAGCAATCACGCTGGTTTTCGGACCCCATGAGCTCGCCACCACTCTGGAAGAGTGCGCGCTCCGCCGGGAGCGTGAGCGGGACTTCGACGAGGCCAAACGCGCGCGAGACGTCGCCAGTGCGTGTCACGCGCTCGCCGCCGGGCGCCGGTGGCACACGCGACGCGCCTGGGACGACGCCTGGCTGGCGCTCCTTCGGCGTGCGGCCACGTTCATCAACGGCCGCGCTTCGCGCTCGGTACCCCCGCCGGCTTCGACCGAAACCGACGAGCTGGAGACCGTTACCTATGACCGGCCGACGCGCGTCGGGTCCGTCGATAGCATCATGGACCTCGACGCACCCACCCGCGTCACGGGCTGGGACTGGTACGCCGACGGGGACGATCTTCAGGTCGCATGACGCCAGAGCGGCGGTCCGCCACATGACGGCCGCCGCTCGATCGTCCGACGCGCGGGGGGCTCAGGCCGTGCGGTACATCGTGACGACGCACGCGCCGCCGAGGCCGATGTTGTGCTGCAGCGCGACCTTGGCGTTCTTGACCTGGCGCTTGTCGGCCTGGCCGCGGAGCTGCCAGACGAGCTCGGCGCACTGAGCGACCCCGGTGGCACCGAGCGGGTGGCCCTTGGAGAGGAGACCGCCCGACGGGTTGGTGACGACCTTGCCGCCGTAGGTGTTGTCGCCGTCCCAGATGAACTTCTCGGCCTCACCCTCGCCACAGAGGCCGAGCGCCTCGTAAGTGAGGATCTCGTTGGCGGTGAAGCAGTCGTGGAGCTCGACGACGTCGACGTCCTTGGGGCCGAGGCCGCTCTTCTCGTAGACCTTGTCGGCGGCCTTCTTCGCCATGTCGTAGCCGACGACCTTGATCATGCTCTCCTCGAAGGCGCCCGGCAGATCGGTCGCCATCGCCTGAGCCGCGATGTACACGCCCGCCTTCTTGCCCTTGCGCTTGAGGTAATCGTCGCTGCAGAGGATCGCCGCCGCAGCGCCGCACGTGGGCGGGCAGCACTGGTAGCGGGTGAGGGGGTCGAAGACGTCGTCCGAGGCGAGGATCTCGTCGACCGAGAGCACCTGGTTGAAGATCGCGAGCGGGTTGTTCGCCGCGTGCTTGCGCGCTTTTTCGCTGACCTTGGCGAAGGTCTCGCGCTTCGTGCCGTATTTCCACCGGTACTCGCGCCCGGCGCCGCCGAACATCTGCGCCGCGGGCGGGGCCGCGTTGAAGCCCTGCACCTTGCTCATCACGCCGACGTGCTGCTCGAGGGGGTTCGCGCGGTCGTTGAACTTCGAGCCGAGGGCGCCCTTTTCCATCTTCTCGAAGCCGACGACGAGCACGCACTCGGCGATGCCGCCCTCGATCGCCTGCT
>CALKVR010000417.1 GCA_938004815.1 uncultured Polyangiaceae bacterium
GCTTCTCGGGGCCGTAGCCCTCGCTCGCGGCCTTGAGCACGTGCACGAGGCGCATCAGCGGGATATCGAGCCCGAACACGGCGTCTTTACCGCCGTCGATCTCGTCCTTGAAGAAGTTGTACCGGACGAGCTTCTTCTTGCTGTCGGTGTACTCCTCCGTCCCGTACCGGATGATCATGTCGTAGACGCGCTGGAACGCGTTACGCGTGACCTGCGGGGTCTTGCGCACGATCTCGAGGTAGTCCTCGAACGTCCCCTCCCAGGCGATGTCCCGGTAGAGGTCGTAGTCCTGCATCGCCGCAATCTTCGAGACCATCCCGCTGTTCTTGTCGGCCATCCGGTACCTTCCTTGGGAGTCTCGCCGAAGGCGAGCCACATGTAGGGCTGGAGGGTAGCACGCCTGAAAGCTTCGAATAGGCTGCTACGATCCTCGTCTCTCGGTACATCCGAGCCTGCGAGGTACCATGCTGCGATGCTCACGGCTTCGACCCCTCACGGGCTCGAAGCGTTTGGTGTGGGTGGCCCTTCCCGTCGCGTTGCTGTCGTTCTCTGCGGAGGCCGAGGCGGCGCCGCGCTCCCTTGCAGCCGCGACCGCGCGCCTGCCCGACACCGTCGACGCGCTCGGGACGTCGCACTTCAAGGCGGTCCGGTCGACCAAGCTGTTCTCCAAGCTCTTTCCCGCCCTCCTCCAGGAGGTCGACGAGCTCTCCGACGGCCTCTCCAAGATCAAGAAGGCGTGTCAGATCGACCCGGTCGCGGCGATCGAGGACGTGACGTTCGCCGGCACCACGGGGAGCGACGGCGCGGTGTTCGCAGGCATCACCGGCGTCGACGAGGCGAAGGCAGTCGCGTGCGCGACCAAGGTGGCCAAGGCCGAGATGGGCGGGAACGTGAAGGCCGAGAAGGTGACGTGGAAAGCCGACGGTACGCTCTACCGGCTCTCGTCCGACAAGTCGAAGGACGAGGTCTTCTTCGCGTGGCTGCCCGGTGACGTCGTCGTGATCGCCGACGACCCCGACGACAAGGCCCAGCTCGAGAAGATGGTCTCGGGCAAGGGCGCGCTGAAAAAGTCGAAGATCGGCGGCCGGCTCGGAAAATTGGACGCGAACGCCGCGCTCTCCGTGGTGTGGGCCAAGCCGGAGACGTTCGAGGGCAAGACGGTCAAGGGGGGCGACATCGTCGTCAAGATCGAGAGCGGGACGGTTTCGGCCGACGCGACGGCGGAGATGGAGTCGAGCAAGGACGCCCAAGAGGTCGTGTCGATGATCGAGCTCGCCAAGACGTTCCTGGGCAAGATGTCGCCCCGAGCGTCGGTCGACGCGCGCGCGTCCGGGGCCAACGTGCTCATCCGAGCGTCGATCCCCGAGGCCGAGCTGATCAAGGCGATCGACGAGGCGATGCCGAAGAAGCGGCGGTGATGACGGTTCGGCGGGGCGCGCTGGCGCTCGCTCTTCTGTGGGCCGTGTCTTGTGCGGGGGAGGTTGCGTCTCCCGTGAAGTCTCTCGAGAACGAGACGAGACGAGAGAATACACAACAGGCGACAGGCGATTCACAATCAACAAGTCGGATGGCGGCTGAGGAGGTTGTGGCTGCGCCTCCGGCTGGTGGGGCGGTGCGGGTGGTGATCGAGGGGCTGCGGCAGGTGCCTGAGGAGGCGGTGCGCAAGGACCTGTGTTTGGGGACTTCGCGGTGCAGCGCGGATGACCCGGAGGCGGTGGAGCGGGACGGGCTCGTGATCCAGTCGAACCTGTTCGATCTCGGCTACGTGTCGTCGAACGTGGCGCAAGCCGAGGTGCGGGGGGAGCGCTTTCGACTGAAGTCGATCACGGTGAGCGAGCCCGACCCGGCAGCGCGAGTGCGGAAGCAGATCAAGCTGCCGGCGATGAACGCGAAGAACGGGGATTGGTTCTCGCGCAAGGTCGTCGCCGAAGACAGGAGCCGACTCGAGCGCGTCTACCGCGACGCGGGCTACGCCAACGTCGACGTGCGCGTCGAGTCCGAGGTCGGGACGGAGGTGCCGGAGATCTCGCTGGCACTCGTGATCACGCGCGGGCCGATCGTCACCATCAAGGCCATCGAGACTGATCCGCCCGAGCTCGCCAACACCGTGCTCGCCCTGACCACCAAGAACGGCCTCCTGCCCGGGGCGCTGTTCAACGAGACCAAGATCGTCGAGGTCAAAGCGCTGCTAGAGCTCACCGGCGCCACCGTCTCCGTTGCAACTTTCGCGGCTGACGGTCGCGACGATCAGGTCGTCGTTCGTTTCGAGATCTCGAGGTGAGGGAGCGATAGAATCGACCAGTGCGGCAGCGGGTCCGGGCTTCCGAGTTGGGGACGCTCTCCGAGCTGGAGGCGGGCGCACCCGCCCAACCCCGCGTGTCGAAGCCCTCGCTCACCCGATCGCTCTCCCGCTTCCTCGAGGCGAGGAGGATCGAGCGAATGCTCCGACGATCGGCCTCGCGCGACGGTCACCCCTACCGCGCGCCGACCGACGGCCACGACACGGCGACCGAGACCACGAATGCACGTCTCGCGGCACGAGCAGCGTTGCGCACCGCTCTGCTCCGCCGTCTCGGTGGGCTGGCTTGTGTCGCCGCGGCGTTGACGCTCGGCAGCATCGCGGTCGCGTATGGAACGCGTCCGCCTCCGGCCGCCCCCCACCACATGAGGATCGCGGCCGAGGACGGAGCCAAGGACTTCGCGGCCGAGCACGACCGACCACGGGTGCGGTTCGGCGTTCAGCCACGCGCGATGTCGGTCGACATCAACCGTGACCGCACGCGGGACTTTTTCGTGTATGGGCTGGTCGATGGCACGCCGCCGCTGGGTTTCCTGGCCGCCGTCGACGGCGCGAAGTTGAGGCCGATCTGGACGACGAAGCCGTCGCGGCACAGCGGGTACGCCCTACCGATCGCGACCGCGGGCGACCACGTCTTCTTCGGAGACAACTCGGGACGCGTTCAGGTCCACGACCTGACGACCGGCGAGCTCGTCTCGGAGTCGCTCGCTGCCCCGGGTTGGCACCTCTGTCGCCGAGCCGATAGCGCTTCGGTCTGGATCGAGTCCGATGACAGGCAGCACGCCACCTACGGCGTCACCGTCGACACATCGGGGCGCACCGTCGAAGCGGGTCCGCGTCCGGCCGCCTGCGATGACGCGTGGCGGGCGCGAGAGATCCACGACCAGGGGCCCGACAGCCGCGTATGGCGGATGTTCGAGGCAGACGACCAGACCTTCGGGTTCGGCGTCGACATCGCCGCCCGCAAGCCGATCGAGACTGTCGTGATGTTTCAACCGAAGAACGGGCGAGGACACCGCTGGACGGAGCGGTACTACCTGGGCGGCGACGATGGGCCGACCATCGACATCCAGGGCTACGAGGTGGACGAGGCGCGCTTCTACTTCGCGTATCGGCTCAGCGACGGGACGCGACGCATCGGGGCCCGTTCCCGCCTCGCCGGCAACCTCGTTTGGACCCAGACCTCGGAGAGACACTCGGGCGCCGCCGTTCAGGGCGTCAGCGCGAGCGACCACCTCCTCGTCGTCGCGGAGACGCACCTCGAGCTACGAGAGCTGGAAACCGGCAAGCAGCTCGCCGCCTTGCGCGGAGGAGCGCTCCTGTCACGCGCCGAGTAAGCGAAATCCGGATCCCGACCCAGCGGCGCTCTCCCGGGACGCGGCTTCGATCGCGGCCCGGGTCGGCCCCGAAGCGCGACCGCGGATGTGGCAGCTGGCCGGCCTCGTCGCGGATGCGACCACGCCCGCCGACACGAGGCGCGCGGCCGAAAGCGATCTCGGCGCTCTGCTCCCCGACCTCGGCGCGCTCCGGGCGCGCGTGAACGAGCTCATCGTCTCGCCGGAAGAGAACGCGGCGAGCCGATCGAGCTCGGTCGATTGAGGAGCGCGTCGACCACGCGGGTGGGCTCGCCCTGGCTGTCGCGAACGGCAAACGCGGTGTGGTAGTCGTAGACCGACCATCCGAGCCCACGCGCCTCGAACGCATCGCGCGCGGCGGTGAGGTAGGCACGAGCGAAGCCTTCCTCGGCCTTCTTGGCGACGCCGAACTCGGCGACATAGACCTCTCGCGGCGTGTGGCGGCCGACGCCCGCGACGACGGCGGCCCGGTCCTGGAGCGAGGGCTCGGTCACCGCGCCAGCGGGAGCCTCCCAGACAAGGTTGATGCGAACCGAAAGCGCGGTGCGGGGATCGGAGCCGTCGACCTCGTGGGCGCTCTCCGGCGCTTCGTCATGAGAGGTCAGGTGCACGACGCGCTCGGGGCTCGACCGGCGCACCGCCGAGAGCGCGGCGCGGTTGAAAGCTTGCATGGATTGCGCGTCGGGAGCCTCGGGGCGCGCGATGAGATCGAACCGAAGCGACGTCCCCTCGTTCGCGTACCGCTCCGCGACGAGCGACCACAGATGGACGGCGTCCGAGCGCGTGGCCTGGTCGGCGAACGGCGACGACGCGTCGGCCGGCGGAGCATCGCCACGGACGGTGGCGCGAAACCGCGGGGTGCTGTGCATGGCGAGGATGACGCCGAGCTTCGCGCGCTTGGTCCAGGCGAGCAGCTGGTCGAAGGGCGCGAGCGCCGCTTCATCGAGCGTGCCATCGCCGGCGACCCAGCGGTGCCCCGCGACCCACACGCGCACATGGTCGAAGCCCTGCGCCGCGATCCAACCGACATCTTCTTCGTCGAACCAGTCGGCGCCGTAGTGGGCATTCGGGAGCATGGATGGCGGGAGGTTGTCGCCGATCCAGTGGTTTACGTTGAGGCCGCGCCGGAATGTCGGACCGCTCGGCGCCGGCAGGACATCGCTCGTCGCCACGGAGGGAGCGGGAGCGATCGGCGGTGCCTCCGTCTTTGGTGCGCACGACAGGCCCACGAAGACGAGCGCGGCCCCGAGGGCCCGCCCGGGCGCCTTGGTGAAGAGCTGCTCGATGGTGTCCATGACGCGGGAGCTTCATCCAACGACGCCAGGCGTCCCAGCGACCAGGGACGAGCGCGCGCCGCCCAGGGACGAAACCCGCGAATGATGGGACGAACCGCGGTCGTCCCCGACGATCGGCGAGATAAGCTCGGAGACGATGACGCTTCGCGAGGTCCCGCGCTGGGTCTACGCCGCGCTCGCGATCCTGTGGACGAGCTCCGTGCTGCTCGACGCTGCCACGCTCTCGCTGAGCGCATCGCCGCAAGAGGGGGTGCCCTGGGCGCTGTTCTTTGCGAAACGGGGGCTCCACGCGCTTTTCTGGGTGGGGGTCAGCGTCGCGGCGCTGGCCTGGTTTCACGATCGTCCGATCACCCGCGCGAACGCGGCCCGCGCCATCGGGCTCGCGACGCTCGCGGCGCTCGTGCTCACCGCGCTCTATGGCGGCTTCATGACGCTCGCGCTCGTCGCGGTCACGGGCGGCGAGGCATCGCTCGGCGAGAGCGCAGCGGCGGTCTGGACGAGCAAGCTCGCGCAGGCGTTCGTGAACACCTGGCTCGTGGCGGCTTTAGCCAACGGGTTTCACGTCTACCGCCGGGGTCTCGCCAAGGAGCGCGAGAGCGAGCAGCTGCGCCTCCGTCTCGCAGAGACGGAGCTGTCGCTCTTGCGCGCGCGACTCGAGCCGCACTTTCTCTTCAACGCGCTCAACACCATCGCGTCGCTCGTGCGCTTGGGTCGCGGCGATCAGGCCACCGACGCCCTCGGCAAGCTGGGCCGGCTGCTTCGAGGCATGCTCGAGATCTGCGAGAGCCCGGTCGTCGCATGGGACTGGGAGCGCACCTTCACCGAGCACTACGTGGCCCTGCAAGAGCTGCGGTTCGGCACGCGCTTGGCGGTGCACGTGGACGCGCGCGGCGTCGGGCCGGCGACCCAGATCCCCGCGTTCCTCCTCCAGCCTTTGATCGAGAACGCGGTTCGTCACGGACCTCTCGACGATGGCAAAGCCTGCCGGGTGGACATTCGGATCGCGACGACGGGCGATCGGCTCACGGTCGGCGTCGAGAATCCGATCGGCGGCACGCGTGACGCGGGGTGGGGTGTGGGGTTGAGAAACGTGGCGTCGCGCTTGGAGGCGCTCTACCCGGGAGACTTCTCGTTCTCGGCCGGCCGGCGCGGAGACCGATTCGTGGTTTGTCTCGAGCTGCCGCTGCGACCAGGCGACGAGGTCGAGGCGGCCGGGGCCGCGGCATGACGTTCACGGTCTACGTCGCCGAGGACGAGCCGATCGCGAGAGAGGCGCTCGTGGCGAGGGTGGGTGCCGTGCCCGGGTGGCGGGTGGTCGGTGCCGCAGCGGACGGGCGAGCCGCGCTCCTCGATTGCTTGCGCGACGCGCCCGACCTCCTCTTGACCGACATCCGCATGCCGCTCCTCGACGGCTTGGAGCTCTGCGCGGCGCTGCGTGAGAGCGGCTCGCCTACCGCATTCGTGCTGGTGACTGCCTACGAGCAGCACGCCGTCCAGGCGTTCCGCCTCGCCGCCCTCGACTACCTTCTCAAACCGATCGACGACGGCGACCTCGCGCGTTGCCTCGAGCGAGCGGAAGCGACGCTGCGCGGTCGCCGAGCGCTCCACGATCTCGCCGACGGCGGCGGCCCGGCCGCGAACGCGCTTCGGCTCGGATCGCCCTCGGTAAAGCGGCTGGTCGTGCGCTCGGTCGGTCGCATCGACATCGTGCCGCTCTCGCAGGTGATCGCGTTTCGAGCCGAGCGCAACTACGTCGACGTCATCACCGAGGACCGCACCTGGATGCACCGCGAGACGATGAAATCGCTCACCGAGCGCCTCGACGCCGCGAGCTTCGTTCAGGTACACCGATCGATCATCGTGGCCGTCTCGCGTGTGAGGGGCATCGAGCGTGACGGGATGCGCGCCCGAGTGCTTATGGACAACGGCGAGCGCTATCCGGTCGGAGCGTCGTTCGTGGGTGCCGTCGACAAGATCTTGGATGCTTGAAGCGCGCGGCTGCCCGACGCCTCAGAGCGGCCCCTCGAGCGTGCCCGCCTTCACCCGCCCCCGCTCGGCCTGCACCACGAACGGCATCGCGTCGAGGCGGAGGTTGCCCTTGCCGTCGTGCTCGACGATGTCGATCGCCCCGGCCGCGAACGCGCCCTCTCGTCTCCTGAGCACGGCGTAGAGCGCGTAGGGATACGCGCGACGCCCGTCGCTCAGAAACGCCTCGGGTCCGGCGCCGTCGGTGCTGGCCACGAGCGCACCGCCCGCCACCAGGCTCGGGGCGGCGCGCGAAGCGCGCTGGCCGGTCAGATCTTCGATGACCAGATCGACGTCGACCCCGGTCTCGTGGGCGAGCGCCGAAGCACGGAACGCCGACTTCTCCGAGAGCGTCACGCCCACGCGCGCCGCCCACGCTTCGAGCTCGCCGCGCCGCGCGGGGTCGCGCCGCATGAGCGCAGCGGCGAAGACCGAGATGTCGGCGCGCAGAACTTCGCGCGCCCCCCGCGACGCCGGCGACCGCGGTGTCTCGGTGAGCAGCCCATCCAGGATTCGCAGCGCCGAGTCGGCGTCACCGCGCACCGCGCGCAGCGTCGCGATCGAACGCGACGTCTCGGCGGCAAATGGCGTCACGCCGAGCGAGCGCACCAGCCAATCTTCGGCGAGGAGCCGATCGGGCGCATCGCCGAGGCTGCGAAACGCGGCCAGCCTGAGCGCGCGCGGGTCATCAGGCGCGATGTCCGCGATCGACCCGTTGGCGCGCGACGCGTCCTCGAAGCGCCCCGCGGCGAACAGCGCATCGGCGAGCATGACGTACGTGAGCGAATGCGACGGCTGCGTCGACCAAGCCCGGCGCGCGTGGGAGAGCGCGGCCTGCGTGTCGCGGCGCTCGACCGCTTCTTCGACGAGACGCACCGCGCCGAGCCAGGGGTCCACCGACTCTTCTGGCTGCGGCATCTTGGAGAAGTCGTCCGGACGGCTCGGGCGGCCGGTCGCCGCCGCCGGCTCGGGCGTCGTTCCATCGGTTGGTCCGAAGGCGATGGGATACGTGATGCGCAGCGCGCCGCCGGGCGACTCGGGAAAGCTCAGCGCCTCGAACGCGCGCACGACACACGCCACGAACGGCGGGTGCGCGATGTCGGTCTTCGCGACCCGGGCTAGCGCGACCGCGCCCGTCGGCGCGACCTCGAACTCGACCACGACGCGCCCCTTGGCCCCCGGCTTCTGGCGGACGGCGTCGATGTAGCAGGCTCGGAAGCGACCGAAGTTGCGCCGCACGATCCCCTGCACCGTCTCGGGCGGTAGCCGCCCAGGCGTGAGATCGGGCGCCGGCGCCGCGGGGCGCTTCGTGACCGATGCGACCGTCTCGATCTCGAGCTCGTCGGCGCGATCGGCCACGTGGGTCGCGCGACGCGCCTCGAGATCGGCCATGGGATCGAGCGTGGGGGGCACCACCGCGGAGCCGTCGAACGGCCGCGCCGCGGCCGCGAGCTTGCCGATGCGCTCGACGCCGGGCGCCCGAGCGGGGAGCGCGGGCGGCGGCGGCGAGGTCTCCGCCAGATCGGCAACCCACGGCGGGGCACCCGCGAACGCGGTCGAGGGCGGCGGCGCCGCGCCGCCCGCCAGCGCACCGGCCCACTCGCCGGCCGGCGCGTGCAAGCCGACGACGTTCCCCTCTGCGCCCTGCGCACCCCGGAGCGTCGCGAGCATGACGGTGTCGCGCGCCCCGCCCGGCACGATCCAATCGACGCGCGCGTCGCGCGGGAACCTGCCGACCGTCAGCGCCAGCGCCGCGGGGTCGGTCTCGCCGCCCGTGACCACCCCATCCGTTACAATGACGATTCTGTCTGCTTTCGCGTCTCGCGTTCGCTCGGCGACCCAACCGAGCGCCGCGCCCAGATCGGCGGCGCCGAGAGCAGCGCGCTCGTCGAGCGCACGCGACACATCGGATCCGACGTCGCCCGCCTGGCCCTCGAACAGGATGGCGACCCGCTGATCGTAGGCCGCGACGACGAGCGGCGCGTCGGGCGCGAGGAGCTCGCCCGCGACGAACCGGACGAGCTCGATCTGGCGCGGCAAATCGTAGGCC
>CALKVR010000418.1 GCA_938004815.1 uncultured Polyangiaceae bacterium
GTTCCTGGACCAATCCATCGACAGCGGGCTCCGGCACTACGACGGGCTGCGCCAGCTGCTCACGCCGTACTACGCGCTCAAGCATCGCGAGGGCCTGATGCTCGTGTCGATGGGCGGCCCGACGGACGCGCTCAAGACCTCGTCTCACATGGTCGGGTTCTTCGATCTCTTCTTCACCCCCCAGACGACGACCGCCACCGTGGCAGAGGACGGGTTCAGCGGCGTGTTCCAGCTCAACCCCCCGATCCAGAACCAGGCCCTCCCCGAGCTCTGGGACGCGCCCGTCTCCGATACGATCCCGCTCGTCATCCCCGATGACGCGCAGCCCGGCACGTACGTGATCGCGGTGAAGGGTCGACGCGACTGGGGCGGCGAGGCGTTGAACCGCGGCGCGACGGTGGAGATTCAGGTCGGGCAGGTCGAGCCGACCGCGTTCTCGCCCACCACCGGCAACTGCCAGAGCTGTCACCAGGGGTCCACGTCGCTCGGCAAGGTGCTCCACGGCATCGGCGACCGGCGCGCGTGCTACTCGTGTCACCAGCCGATGGCGTTCGAGCCCGACCACGCGCTCGACTACCGAATCCACTTGGTTCACAGCCGATCCGACCGGTACCCGGGCGACATCGAAGACTGTTCGACGTGCCACCTCGAGCCGCCCTCGGGCCCGCCGCGCGGCTACCCCGGGTTCGGCCCGCTCTGACGGCTCGACCGCAGGGCGCGCGCGGCGGCCAGTCTGGTAGATTCGCCCGCATGAGCGACTCGCTCGCGGGAAAGACCTTCGTCATCACTGGCGCCAACACCGGGATCGGGCGCGCCAACGCGCTCGCCCTCGCCGCGCGAGGCCCCGCGCGGATCGTCATCGCGGCGCGTAGCCGCGAGCGCACCCAGCCCGTCCTCGAGGCGGTGAAGGCGCTGAACCCCGACGGCGCGGTTGACTTCATCGCGCTCGACCTCACCTCGCTCGCGGCCGTGAGAAAGGCGGCCGACGAGATCCTGGCGATGGGCCACACCATCGACGTGCTGGTCAACAACGCGGGCGTGGCTGGCGTTCGCGGTCAAACGAGCGACGGCTTCGAGCTGGCGTGGGGCACCAACCACGTCGGCCACTACCTGTTCACCGAGAAGCTCCTCCCGCTCGTGAAGCGCGCGAAGCAGGGTCGAATCGTCGTCGTCTCGAGCCAGGGCCACTACCGCGCCAAGGGTGTCGACTGGGACGCGGTCCAGAAACCGTCCGCGACCGTGAGCGCGTTCCCCGAGTACTGCGTCAGCAAGCTGGCCAACGTGCTGCACGCGAAAGAGCTCGCGCGCAGGCTCGAGGGCACCGGCGTGACGACGTACTCGCTGCATCCCGGCGGGGTCGCGAGCGACATCTGGAGCCGGCGCCTCGGGCCGTTCGCGGTGCTGCTGAAGCCGTTCCTGATCTCGAACGAAGAGGGCGCGAAGACCCAGGTCCACTGCGAAACGGCGCCCGAGCTCGCGAGCGAGAGCGGGCTCTACTACGACAAGTCCAGGCCGAAAGAGCCGTCGAAGCTGGCGCTCTCGCGGTCGCTCCAAGACGAGCTCAAGGCGCGGAGCGACGAGTGGGTCGAGGCGTTTGTGAGCTGATGGCGGCGCCGCTGCCGAGCACGTGCTAGGTAACGGTCCGTGCCGAAGGTCGACATCGAGATCGTCTCCGACTTCGTGTGCCCCTGGTGTCTGATCGGCACCCGTCGCCTCGAGCAGGCGCTCGAGGCGATGCCGGAGGTCGAGGCGGGCTGGACGTACCAACCTTTCATGCTCGACCCGACGACGCCGCCCGAGGGGGTCGATCTGCGCGAGCGCCTGCGTCGCAAGTACGGCGACCCCGAGCCGCTCTTTCGGCGCGTCGAGGCGGCAGCGCGCGAGAGCGGCATCGAGCTCGACTTCGAGAGGGTCCGCCGCGGGGTCTCGACGCTTCGCGCCCACACCCTGTCGCGAGCCGCCATCGAGCGCGGGACGCAGCGCGCCCTCGTCCGCGATCTGTTCGTCGCCTACTTCGTCGACGGGCGCGACATCTCGGCGATGGACGTGCTCCTCGAGCTCGGCTCGCGCCACGGTTTCTCCCAGGCCGAAGTGCTGGCCTTGCTCGAGAGCCCGGCCGAGCTGCAGACCACGCGTGAGGACGCCCGCGCCGCCGCTGAGGGTGGCGTCACCGGGGTGCCGTTCGTCGTGGTGGGTCGTCGCTTCGGCGTCCCGGGCGCGCAGCCGCCCGAGGTGTTCCAGCGCGCGATCTCGCGGGCGCTCGATCAGGCCGCGACGACGTAGCGCTGCACCTCGTCACGCGCGTCGGGGGCGAGCCGGTCGGCCAGCGCGGCCGAGAGGCGTGAGCGTATGGCCGCGGAGGGTGGAGCGGCGCTCTGCCAGCGGTCCAAGAAGCCGAGGTAGTCGGCGAACAGCTCCGGCCTCTTCGCGGCCACTGCGTCGGCGAGATAGGAGAGGTGCTGCCGCCAATCGCGCGACGAGGCGAGCGGCACCGCCGGGTCGTCGAGCGCCGCCGCGACCGCGGCCGCCGCGCGCGCGATCGCGCCGGCCGCGCCGTCCTCGTAGTCGAGCGCGCGCGCGGCCGAGTCCAGGATGCTCCCGGCGTGGCCCGCGATGCGGTGCTCGGCGAGGGCGTCGCGGATCATTCCGAAGTTCTCTGCGAGGTGGTTCGAGCACATGCCGCGCGGCACGAGCATGCCGCGCGCCCAGAGCGCGTACTCGGCCATCACCCGCGCGGAGCGCGCGCGGACGGCCTGGGCCAGGTACGAGAGGTGGTAGTTGCCGTCGCGCTCGGTGTGATAGTGGCCGCGCTTGCCGAACCGCGCGTCCCAGAACGGGTCGGTGTAGACGCGCGCGTAGACGGCGCTCGCGATTCGTTCGGCGTGCGCCTCGATGGCCCGCGCCGTCTCCTCCGTCGCCTCGACTTCGTTCGCGGTCATGCGAACGACTATGACCCGAAAGCGTCGGGTGAGGCTCGGCGAACGCAAGGGTGAGAGCAGTGGGAGAAGGGCGGAGACGCGGCCCGAGCGTTATCGCTCGCCGGGGCAGACCGCCTCGATGCAGCTTCGACGTCGCGCGAGCAGCGAACCTCGCTTTGCGGCGGCCGCAGCGGGTCGGCATACTGGCCGTCACAGTGTCCGAGGCCTCAGCCATGTCCGCGCTCGCGACGCGCTTTCTGGATGCGCAGCTCGCCGGCGATCGTCGCGAGGCGCTGCGCCTCGCGCTCGAAGAGGGGCTCGCGCGCGGCGCCAAGCCCGAGGACATCCACATGTTCGTGGTCGGCGCTTCGCAGCGCGAGATTGGGCGCCTGTGGCAAGAGAACCGGATCACGGTCGCAGAGGAGCACCAGGCGACCGCGATCTCGCAGGTGGTGCTCGCGCATGTGTTTCCGCACTTCGCTCGGTCGCCTCGGCTGGGCCGCTCGGTGCTCGTCGCGTGCGTCGAGGGCGAGCTGCACGACATGGCGGCGCGAATCGCCTCCGACATCCTCGACGCGGCGGGCTTCGACGTACGCTTCTTGGGGGCGAGCGTTCCCACCGACGAGCTGCTGAAGATGCTCCGCGCCAAACCGGTGGACGCGCTCGCCCTCTCGGTGACGATGACGTTCCATCTATCCATGGTTCGGCAGGCGGTCGCGGCGGTGCGGGCGGCGTGCGGGCCAGGCTTGCCGATCCTGGTCGGCGGTGAGGCGGTGGTCGCGACGCCGCCGCTCTCGCCGGACGACCGCGTCTTCATCAGTCGCGGGTCGGCCCGCGATCTCGTGCGCACCCTCAGGTTCGCGGTCGGCCTCTCGGAAGTCTCGGGAGAAGAAGAGGTGATGACGTGAGCGCGGATGGAGCGATACCGGCGGCGACCGCGCTGAGCCTCGAGGTCATGCTCGCGTGCGATCGCGAGGGTCGCATCACCTGGCTCGGCGACCGGTCGCGCGCCCTGCTCGGCGACGTCGTCGGGCGGGACCTCGCGGCGCTCGCCGTTCCCGGCACCGAGGACAAGGCGCGCGCGCTCCTTCGCGCCGCCGGCGCGAGCCCGGCAGACGGCTGGGAGCTGTCGCTGATCGCGCGCGGCGCGCCCTCGACGTGGACGTTCCGAGGCGCACCCCACGAGAGCGGTTGCGTCCTCGTCGGCATCCCCGTCCCGGGAGCCTACGAGCGCGCGCTTCGACAAGCGGCCGAGGCGACGAGCGAGATCGTCACCCTGCACCGCGACGCCGAGAAGACGAACGCCGAGCTGCGCGCCCTGACCACCGAGCTCGGGGAGTCCAACCGGGGGCTCGTCAGCCTGCACGCCGAGCTCGACGACAAGAACGCGGTGCTCCGGCGCAACTACGACGTGAAGACGCGCGTCATCGCCAACGTCAGCCACGAATTTCGCACCCCCATCAATTCCATTCTCGGGCTGACGCAGCTGCTCCTCGACCGCCTCGACGGTGAGCTCAACGGCGAACAAGAAAAGCAGCTGCGCTTCATTCGCACGTCGGCGTCGGCCCTCAGCGAGCTGGTCAACGACCTGCTCGATCTCTCGCGCCTCGAGTCGGGCAAAGAGCAGCTCCGCGCGAGCGCGTTCGCGGTCGAGGACCTCCTCTCGTCGCTGCGCGGCATGATGCGCCCGCTGGTCACGAACGACGCCGTCGAGCTGGTCATCGAGGCGGCGCCGGGCCTCGCGCCGCTGGACACCGATCAGGGGAAGGTGGCCCAAGTCCTTCGCAACCTCCTCTCGAACGCGCTGCGGTTCACGGAGAATGGCGAGGTGCGTTTGCGGGCCACGCCGGCGGGCGAGGGGCGCATCGCCTTCAGCGTTCACGACACCGGCGTCGGCATCTCGCCCGACGATCAAGAGCGAATCTTCGACGAGTTCGTGCAGATCGACAGCGAGCTGCAGCGCAAGACGGCGGGGACGGGGCTCGGCTTGGCGCTCTCGCGCCGGCTCGCGAGCCTCCTGGGCGGGTCGCTCACGGTCGAGAGCGAGCTCGGCCGCGGCTCGACGTTCACGCTCACCATCCCCACGGTGCACGAAGAGGTCGCCGAGATGATGTCGATCGAGCGCAAGGCCGACCGCCTCGACCCCACGCGCGCGCCGGTCCTGGTGATCGAGGACGATCGGCAGACGATGTTCTTGTACGAGCGATACCTGTCGACCTCCGGCTTTCAGGTCATCCCCGCGCGTACCGTCGACGACGCGCGCAAGGCCCTCCTCAGGGTCCAGCCGGCCGCGGTCGTGCTCGACGTCATGCTCGAGGGTGAGGCGACCTGGCAGTTCTTGACCGAGCTGAAAGAGAGCCCCAAGACGCGCGACATCCCCCTGATGGTGGTCACGGTGATGGACCGCGCTCAGCAGCGCGCGCGCGCCCTCGGGGCCGACGAGTTCTGGCTCAAGCCGATCGACGGCGAGCGGTTGATCCGCAAGGTCGGCGAGCTGTGCAAGCGCGTGCGTGGGGGCAAGGTGCTCGTGATCGACGACGACGAGGCGGCGCGGTACCTCGTTCGCCGCCTGCTCGACGGTACGGGTTTCGAGGTGCTCGACACCGCCGATGGCGTCGAAGGCGTGCGCCTCGCGCGCGAGGCCGCGCCGCAGGTGATCCTGCTCGACTTCGTGCTCCGGGGCGAGACGGCGTTCGACGTGCTCGACGAGCTCCGCAGCGATCCGCGCACGCGGAGCATTCCCGTCATCATCCAGACCTCCAAGCAGCTCGACCCGGGCGAGCGCGAGCGGCTGGCCCGTGAGACGACGGCCATCCTCGCCAAGGACAGCCTCTCGCGCGAGGTGGCCATCACCCGCATCCGCGAGGCGCTCCTCGCGGCGGGCGTGGGCCCTGCGACGAGCGGAGGCAAGAATGGCTGAGCCCATCCCGCTCATCGTCGTCGTCAACGACACGCCGTCGGCGCGGTACCTCTTGTCACGCATCCTGCGCGCGGCCGGTTGGCGGGTCGAAGAGGCCGAGACAGGTCTCGACGGGCTCCGCATGGTTCGCGACCTGGCGCCCGACGTCGTCGTGCTCGACGTGAAGCTCCCCGATGTCCTCGGCTACGAGGTCTGTCGGCCCATCAAGGCCGACCCCTCGACCGCGGCCACGACCGTCATCCAGACGTCGGCCACCTTCGTCACCAGCGAAGGCAAGGCGCGCGGCCTCGACTCCGGCGCCGACGCATACCTGGCGCAGCCCTTCGAGTCGGTCGAGCTCGTCGCGCTGGTGCGCAGCCTGCTCCGCTTGCGGTGGAGCGAGACCCAGGCGCGCCAGCGGGCCGAGGCGCTCGGCGTCGCCGACAAACGCAAAGACGAGTTTCTGGCGATGCTCGCCCACGAGCTGCGAAACCCGCTCAGCGCGGTGCTCGTCGCTTCCAGCTTGCTCGAAGACGGGGGCACGCCCGACGAGATGGCCGCGATCGGGCGCACCATCCGCAGGCAGACCCGGCACCTCGCGCGCTTGGTCGACGACCTGCTCGACGTCGCTCGCGTCACCAGCGGCAAGATTCAGATCAACACGCGCTCGCTCGATCTCACCCAGCTGGTCGAGCAAATCGTGTCGAGCCACCGCGGGGCCTTCTCCAAGCAAGGCATCGAGATCGATCTCGTGCTGCCGACAGAGCCGGTGTTCGTCGAGGCCGACGCCACCCGCATCGAGCAGGTCGTGCTGAACCTCCTCTCGAACGCGGCGAAGTACAGCGAGAAGGGCCAGCGCGTCGAGGTCTCGCTCGAGGCGCGCCAAGGC
>CALKVR010000419.1 GCA_938004815.1 uncultured Polyangiaceae bacterium
CCGCCGATGGCGGCAGGACCGGACCGTAGGCGTAGCCGCGCCCGCTCGGCGTCACCAGGCCTTGCGCGGGCAGCGCCGCCAGCGCTTCACCGAGCTCGTTCGACCCGCAACGCAGGTCGCGTGCGAGATCGTCGAACGCGACCATCTCGCCCGCGCGCGATCGCAAGAAGAGGAGCACCTCGAGCTTCTCGAGCGTGTCTACCTGCTGTCGGAGCACCGCCTGGACGTGATCCGGCAGCTCCCGCTTCTTGGGGGGAGTGACCACGGTGAAGGCAGGATCCCACGCAATCGTGTGAGCGCCAACCATTCTGCAACGCGGCGCCGCAGCGAGTGCAACGGAGGTCCCTCGGCGTGGCAGGATGCCACGGCGCGGTCGGCCTGCACGTCGCGCGTTCGGCCGGCGATCAGGCGCGCTTCGTCGCGTGCACGAAGTACATCGGGGTGAAAATCCCGAGCTTGCCCGCGCGGACCAGCGCATCTGCGCCGTCGTTCAGGAACGAGCTCACCATGCGGGTGCCCTTGGGGGCGACCCCGATGCGCTCGAGCAGGCCGGTGGCGGCGTTGGTCACGGTCCGGCCCAGCGGCGTACGGGGCAGCGCGCGGAGCGAGAACGAGCCCGAGCTCTTGGTCGACTCGACGTCCAGGTCCGCGTGCCAGGGGATGCCGGGGTAGCTGCCGTCGGCGAGATCGCGCGCCGCGATCACGTCGAAGCCGACGGCGTCGAGCGCGCTGGTCACGTCGTCGAAGCTCGCGAGGTGGGCGATGCCGTTGCCGCGCTCGATCAGGAGCTTGAGGCGACGGTGCTCGGCGTTCGACGGGTCGAAGCGCGGCGTCATGCACCACTCGTAGCAGGCGAACGACGCGCGAGGCTTGAGGATGCGGGCGATCTCGCCGTAGATGCTCGGCTTGTCGGGCGCGTGGCAGGTCGCTTCGATCGCGTACGCCGCGTCGAACGAACCATCGGCGACGGGCACGTGGAGGAAGTCGGCCTGGAGGATCGAGCACTGCCCCGCGAGGCCCGCGCGGCGGTTGTAGCGGCGCGCCTTTTCTACTTGGTAGCCGCTGATGTTGACGCCGGTGACGTGGGCGCCGCTGATCTTCGCGATGTGCCGCATCGGCCCGCCCACCCCGCAGCCGAGGTCGACGACGCGCATGCCGCGACGGAGGCCGAGGTGATCGGAGAGGTAAGCCTCGTGCCGCTCGAGCGCGACGCTGAAGCGCTCGCCCTCACGGCGGTTGGCGAAGTGAAACGCCTTGCCCCAGCCGAACTCGTAGAAGTCGGTGACGAGGTCGTAGTACTGCGACGTGATCGTAGCGTACCGGTCGGCCACCGACGCGTCGTCGGCGCGCTCGAAGTGAGCGACGTAGGCCTGGGCGGTCGCGTGCACGTCTTCGCGGCCCAAACCCACGCGGCCCGTCTGCTCCGAGGCGATCGACTCTTGCATGCACCGAGGCGCTACCGCCTATCGGTGAGGGCGGCAAGGAGCCGAGCGCGGCGAGGCGAACCGTGACTTTTCCGTCACGAACGCTGCCGGGTCCGCACGACGAAACGCCTACTTGCTGTCGCCGATCTCGAAGAGCACGCCCGTCTCGGTCTTGATGCGGTTGAGGCGGCGGACGGCGGCGTCGACGGGGGTCGGCGTCACCGGGTTGGGGACGGCGCCGACCACGATCGGGCGATCGGGGTCGCCGTTCACGAACGCGAGCAGCACCTCTACCCCCGGGTTGAGGGGAAAGTGCATCCCGAAGCCGGCGCCGGCGTGGGGCTGCGCCATCCGCACCCGGTGCGACGCCCTGCGCTCGCCGGGGCCGGCGGTGTCGAAGAGAAAGCGGATGCGGTACCGGCCCTGCTCGTCGATGTTGCCGAGCTCCTGCGGCTCGCCGTCGGCGTCGACCACGCTCGTCAGCAGCCCGGGGACGAACGGCTTGGGCGTCACGCGCGCCGGGCGGAACGGGACGTCGGCCGCGATCGCGCGGAAGCTGTTGCGGTAACCGACCTCTTCGGCGCCCGGGGTGAAGGCCTTGGTCCCGAGCTCGAAGGTGTGCGTCACCTCGGTGAAGAGAACATCGATGTCGCCCGTCAGCGCGTGGCCGGCGATCTTGGCGCGCCGCGCGGCCGCGATGGTCGGCAGGCCGCTCTCGCCGCTGAACACGTGCCGCCCGGTGAGCCGCTCTTCGGCGCGCACCTTGGCCAGCGCCGTCGCGTCGTCGGGCGTCTTGGTGTGCGCGCCGTACTCGATCACACCGCCGGCGTACGCGTCGGGAACGTCGTGCGAACCGGTGACATCGGTGAGCGGCGTCCTGTAGTTGTAGTCGCGGACGACGTAGAGGCTCGGCATGATGGTTCGCCTCGCGTCGAGCGCGTAGACGCCTGTCTTCTCGCCGCGGGCTCGGTAGGGGAGCTCGGCCTCGAGCGCCTCGAAGCTGCCGCCGTCGTCGTGCAGCTCGAGCGAGCCGTCGTCGGCGAACACGAGCGCGATGCCGAGGTGCTCGCACAGGCGCGAAACGAACGCGAGGTCCGACTCCTTGTACTGCACCACGAAGTCACGGGTCGGGTAGGTCGCGCGCAGCCGCGACACGAACTTGTCCTCGTCACCGACGAGCGACAGCTTCTTTTTCACCACGTCGGGGACGGAGAGATCCAAGAAGATGTCGACCGTCTCGACCAGCGCCAGGCGGTGCTGGAGCGGGCGCACGACGATCGTGAAGTTGCGGTGCGCCATCTCGGTGTCGAGGCGATCGAGCACCTCGGTCACGAGGCCCTTCACCTCGCGCACGACGTCCTTGCCGTCGTCGATCGCCAGCGTCACCTCGGCCCCCACCACCTTGTCGAGATCGAGGCCGTCCGTGCCCTCGACCACCGCGTCGATCGTGATCGTGAACGGCCTGCCGATCGCCTCCGTGTGGACCAGCCTCCGGATCTCCAGCGCAGACGTGTCGAAGTCGTCGGTGGAGAGCTTTGCCGAGATGGTGGGGGTGGCGGCCATGGTGGAGGATTCGACCCGGCGGGGGTTTGCTCGTCAAGCCATCCTCGGCTGGGGCTGTCCCTGGTTCGGCTCGGGGCTCTCTTCGCTGGTATAGTTCTCGCACGATCCCGCCGCGCATCGAGCCATGGCCTTTACCTTTTCCCAGACGCTGCGCTCGCTGAAGGCGGACCGCCCCGGGGGCTACTACCTCGCGATGGGCGTCGCGACGGTGCTCCTCGCAGGGTGGGGCGCGTGGATGGTCGTGGCCAGGGTGCCCGTCTACGAGGCGACTCCGGCCGCGCGCGTGGAGGTACAGCAGGCGTCGCACCCCATCCAAGCACCGGTGGCGGGGCGCATCCTTTCGGCCGATCTGCGCCTCGGGCGCGAGGTCGCGGTCGGCGACGTCCTGTTCGAGATCGACGCGAGCGCCCAGCGGCTCGAGCTCGAGCAGGCGCGAGCGCGTCTCAAGGCCATCGGTCCCGAGATCGCCGCCGCCAAGAAAGAGGTCGATGCCCAAGCGCAAGCGGTCACGGACGACACCGAAGGCGTCGGCGCGACCGTAGCCGAGGCGCGCGCCAAGCTCGATGAGGCCGAGGTCGCGGAGAAGCATGCGGTCGAGCAGCTCGCCCGCGCGAAACGGCTGAAAGACGATGGCCTGCTCTCCGACGCCGAGCTCGAGAAGGCCAAAGCC
>CALKVR010000420.1 GCA_938004815.1 uncultured Polyangiaceae bacterium
CGCTTCGAGGGCGCGCGCCTCGATCAGGAGCTCTTCGGCCTCGGACAGCTCGGGCTCGATCGCGACCGGGAGATTGTCCCCACCCCCGGCGGGGCAGGCGTAGGCGGTACCGGCGCCCAAGCTGCCGAGGGCGATCATCGAGGCAAGAAGTCTGCGGAAGTTGACCATGAGAGCCTCCTCGTCGAAGACCCAGGTGGCGCCTGGCGGCGCGGTTGTGACCGACAATCCGCGGGCCGGGGAAATTCTGCGCGGGCGGTTCGGCCCGGAGCTGCTTTCTCCAGTACCCTTGGGGGGATGCCAGGTTCCGAGGGCTCGGAAAGCTCGACGCGCCAGCACAGCTTCGTCTTGCTGGGGCACCCCGTTCGCCATTCGCTCTCGGCCCCGATGATGACGGCCGCCTTCCGGGTCGCCGGCTTACGACACACCTACACCCCGATCGACATCCGTCCCGAGCAGCTCCGCAGGGCTGCTCAGATGATCCGCGACGGCATCTACGAGGGCGCGAACATCACCGCCCCCTACAAGACCGACGTCGTCGGCCTGCTCGACAACCTCGATCCCTCGGCCGAGGCCGTGGGCGCGGTCAACGTCGTCGCGGCCGGGCCGGCCCGCAAGCTGACGGGCTACAACACCGACGCCACCGCGCTCGAGGCCGAGATCGCCCAGGCGACCAAGGCGCGATCGCGCGCGGTCGTGATCGGGGCCGGCGGCGCCGCGCTCGCGGCAGTGGCGGCGTGCAAGAAGGTCGGCTTCGCGGTCGTGGGCGTCACGACACGGTCGTGGTCCGACACGATGGCAATCCACGAGTCGGCCAGCGCGACGCGCGTCCGCAAGCTGGGCGGGCTCGCCGCCGTGTGGCCCGGCGCGATCGAGGCCCCCACGACCAAGCTCTCGGTCGAAATGCGCCTGCAGTGGTCGGAGCTCGCGCGGGCCTGCGATCTCGTGATCCAGGCCACGAGCGCGGGCACCCTCGGCGGCGCGCCGGGCGACGGCATCGCCGCCGTCGTCCCGTTCGACGGTATGAACAAGAACGCGGTCGCCATCGACCTGGTGTACCGGCCCGCGCAGACGCCTTTCCTCCTCGCCGCCGAGCGCGCGGGGCTGAAAACCGTCTCGGGGCTCGGCATGCTGATCCGTCAGGCCGAAGAGACGTTTCGCATCTGGATGGGCGCCGCACCCGAGGCCGACGTGATGCGCCGCGCCGCGAACGTGGTACTCAGCGGCGATGCCGCCCGATTCGACACCAGCGGCTGACGTGCCGCCCTCGCGCGAGGTCCACTGCGGCGACGGTCGCGCGTGGCTCGAGGCCGCGGCTCTGGGCCCGGCCGACGCGGTCGTCACGTCGCTGCCCGATGTCTCCGAGCTCCCGGACCCGGACCTGGATGCCTGGCGCAGCTGGTTCGTCGACACCGCGGCGCTCGCTTGTCGCGCCACGCATGACGAATCGGTCATCGTGTTCTACCAGACCGACATCAAGCGCGACGGCTGCTGGGTCGACAAGGGCTTCTTGGTCCAGCTCGCCGCCGACCAGAGCGGCCTCTCGTGCCTCTTCCACAAGATCGTGTGCCGCGTCTCGCCCGGAACGACGACGTTCGGCCGACCCGCGTACGCCCACCTCTTGGCGTTCTCTCGGACGCTTCGGTTCGACGTCGCGCGCTCGATGCCCGACGTGCTGCCCGAGACGGGGCACCTGCCTTGGTCTCGCGCGATGGGGGTCGAGGTGTGTGCTTTCGTTTGCCGCTTCCTCGCGCGCGCGACCTCGGCGCGGCGCGTGATCGACCCTTTTTGCGGGCTCGGCACGATGCTCGCGGTGGCGAACGCTCACGGCCTCGACGCCGTCGGCGTCGAGCTATCGAAGAAGCGAGCGCGCCGCGCCCGGCGCCTCACGCTGCCCGGGGGCGCCCCCGACGCACCCGTAGACGAGGGCGCGCTTGCCTGACACCTGGGCGCCCCGTGCCATGTGCGCCGCCTGCCTCCGGCCGGCCGCGGTGTGCTGCTGCGGCCTCTTGCCGGACGTCGCAGGCTCCGTGCGCCTCGTCGTCGTTCAACACCCGCGCGAGCATCGAAAGCCGATCGGGACGGCGTGGATGGCGGTGCGCTCCGTTCGTGACGCCGAGCTCTTCGTCGGCGCGCACGTGGACGGCGACTCTCGGCTCGCGGCGATGCTCCACGATCCGGCGCGCCCTGCCATGCTGCTCTGGCCCGGCGAGGGTGCGCGCGATCTGGCCGAGCACACGCCCTCGCTGCCGGCGACGCTCGTCGTGGTCGACGGCACGTGGTCCACCGCGAAGAAGCTCGTCGAGCGCAACGCGGTGCTGCGCAGCTTGCCGCGCGTTCGCATCGCGCCCGCTCGCCCCAGCCGCTACCGCATCCGCCGCGAGCCGCGGGCGGAGTGCCTGTCGACGGTCGAGGCGATCTCGTACGCGCTCGGTCTCCTCGAGGGCGCGCCCGACAAGTACAGCGGCATGCTCGCCGCGTTCGAGCGCATGGTCGACATCCAGATCGAGCACGAGCGGCGCGGTGGCGGCCGGCGCGTCCACTTGCCGCGCGGCCCGCGACCGCCGCGGCGCCCGCCGGGCGAGCTCGCCCATGTAGAGGACATGGCGGTCATGTTCGCGGAGGCGAACGCCCACCCCTACGGAGCCGCCGACCGGCCGCCCGACGAGCTGCTCCACCTGGTCGGGTGGCGGGCGGGGGACGGTGCTCGCCTCGAGGTGTTCGCGCGACCGCCCTCGCCGCTCGCCCCCTCCGCGCTGCGGCACGCCGAGCTGTCGGGCGGCGAGCTCGACGATGCGCTCGGGCCCGACGCGCTCGTCGCCGCGATCGAGGCGTTCGTGGCCCCCGTGAGCCGGCTCGCCGGCTGGGGCTCGTACTCACGCGACGTCCTCCTGCGGGTCGGCGCGCGCCTCCCGAGCGCCTTCCTCGATCTGCGCCCCCTGGCCGCGCGCACGACCAGGGGCCCCCTGGGCTCGCTGGAGGCAGCGGTCGCTCGGCTCGGCGTCGTCTCCGAGCCCGTGGGCCGAGGGCGCGCGGGCCGTCGCCTCGGCATGGCCGCCGCGCTCGTCGAGCACCTCCGGGCCGCGCGGAGCGGTTGACGATGCCGTTCGACTACTACCAGCGGCTCTCCAAGAAGGACCGCAAGATCTACGACGCCAGCGACGCGGTCGCGCGCATCGATCTCGCCGACCCTGCGCGCGCGCGTGCGGCGAAGCAAGCGGTCGAAGCCGCGCTCGCAGCCGAAGACAAGCGCGCGACGGGCAGAGCGGCGCAGGCCCTCGCCGATGCCATCTGTGACGACTGCGGCGTGCCGCGCGTCGTGGTTCGGGTCTTGGCCAAACGGCCCAAGGACGACGCAGCCGAGCTGCACGGCCTCTACGTGCGTGAAGACGACGCGCCCGCGGTGATCAGGGTCTGGATGCGGACCGCCGAGCGCAAGCAGGTGGTGAAGCCCCGCACGTTCCTCCGAACGCTCCTCCACGAGCTGGTTCACCACCTCGACTACGATCTCTTGAAGCTGGCCGACTCGTTCCACACGCAGGGGTTCTACCGCCGCGAAGCGAGCCTGTTCCGCCAGCTCGACGGCGCCGAGCCCACGCCGCCCCCGCCCCTCGCCGGGGCCGCGCCCAGGCCCCCCCGAGCGGCTGCTCGCCGGCGCCCCCAGCAGCTCTCCCTCTTCGAGGATCCCATCAAAACAAGCCGATCCTAAGCGTCACTCAGCCGTGAGTTACTTTTCTTTACGGCGCTCTCGACGCGCCCCGCGAGCTGAGGGAGGGTGAAGCGGTCGAGGCAGTATGTCGTCACCTGCTTTCCGTCTGTCTTTCTGGGCGTTCGTGGGCTTCTTCCTCGTGTTCGCCGTCGCCGCGTGCGACGACGACGCCACGCCGACGGGCTCGGGCCCCGGCTCGGGCCCCACGGTGGGCTCGAGCTCGAGCGGCGGCACCGGCGGTGACGGCGCGGGGGCGGCGACCGGCGGCGGCGGTGGCGCCGGCGGCGGCGCGCCCATGCTGTGTCCGACAACGATCACGTTCGAGGCGGCCGGCCCCACCACGAACGTCCGCGTCGCGGGCGAGTGGCAGGGCTTCGATCTCGCGACGGCGGTCCCGATGCAGGGCCCGACCGCGGGCGGCGTCTACACCGCCACCGTCGATCTGTACCCCGGGCTCTACGCCTACAAG
>CALKVR010000421.1 GCA_938004815.1 uncultured Polyangiaceae bacterium
AACGTTTGTCCCTTTGGCGATCTCGCGCTCGATGACCGCTTCGCGCCGCTCGGCCGTAACTGTGTTCTTGAGGATATAAGGCCGGGCTTCGGGAATTTGCTGACGCAGCAGCGTCTCTAGACGCGGCTGGATGTCACGCGTGGCGGTCTGGCGCAGGTACACGACGCATGGCCGGTTCTGCACGAGTTCGGCCTTCACCAGATCGATGAACGCCTGCTCTTTGGCCAGCATCGCCTGCTGCCGCGCGAACTGCGCCTCTTTTTGGCGCTCGAGGATGGCGCGCTGCTCTTCGTAGAAATCGTAGTTGCCCGAGAACGTCGTCAGCTCGCCGCCGTCGATCTCGACGATCTTGGTCACGAGGCGGTTCATGAACTCGCGATCGTGCGACGTCATCACGAGCGCGCCGTCGAAGTCGCGGAGGAAGCGCTCGAGCCAGATGATCGACTCGATGTCGAGGTGGTTGGTGGGCTCGTCGAGGAGGAGCAGGTTGGGCCGCAAGAGGAGGATGCGAGCGAGCGCGACGCGCATTTTCCACCCGCCCGACAGCTTGCCCACGTCGTCGTCGACCACCTCGGGGGCGAAGCCGAGGCCGGCGAGGATCTCTCTCGCGCGCGCTTCGAGCGCGTAGCCGTCGAGCTCGTCGAAGCGCGCCTGGGCGTCGCCGAAGTCGGCGACGAGCTCTTCGAGCCGATCGGCGAGCTCGGGGTCGGCCATCTGGTGCTCGAGCTCGTGCAAGCGGGCAGCTACCTCGGCCACCTCACCCGCGCCGGCCATCGTCTCTTCGAGCACCGAGCGGCCCGACATCTCGCCGACGTCTTGGCTGAAGTAGCCGACGCTGACGCTCTTCTCCAGCAAGACCTGGCCCGCGTCGGGCTGCTCATCTTTGGTCACCAGGCGAAAGATGGTCGACTTGCCGGAGCCGTTGGGGCCGACGAGTCCGACCTTTTCGCCGCGGAAGACGCTCATCGACGCCTCCAAGAAGAGGATCTGGCGGCCGTGCTGTTTGGAGACCTGATCGAGGCGGAGCATGTTCGAGGCGGTCGGGTCTTAGCATGTCGCCGCTGCCGGCGAGGCCCGAAGACCGCGTTGAACGGGGCGCGCGCTCGCGGCATCTAGCTCGTCGTGCACCGCCTCGGGCGCCGCAGTCGGGCAGCTCTGTTGTCGTTGGTCCTCGCACAAGCGGGGTGCGCCGCCATGGCGCCCACGGCGCCCGAGCCGCTTCGCATCGGGACGATGGACGATCTCGCGCCCGAGGCCCTCGGCCTTCAGGCAGGTGTCACCACCGCCGACGAGGCTAGGGCGATCCTGTTGCGGCGCGGGCTCACGGGCGTCACCGAGTCACGCTTCGGGAGCGGGTCGGGGGCTACCGTCGAGGTCCTCGGCGCCGACTACCAGTCGCGCGTCCACGTCTTCCAGAACGGCCGCTACGCGCAGAGCCTTGCGCTGTCGACGGGGGGCGTGCTGCCCTACGGCCTCGCCCTCGCCGCGACTCGCCACGAGGGCGCCGATGTCGTGATGGCGCTCTACCGCGACCCGCTCGCCGAGCGCCCGCGCCCTCCCGAGCTGCTCTCGTACCGCGTGGTCGAGGGCCGGTTCCAGCTCGTCGCCCGCATGACCTTCGACGGTTTGTTCAAGAAGCACGGCGGGATGTTGGTCGGCAGCGATCTGAACGCCGGCGTGATGCTGGTCGCGCGCGACGCCGACGGCGATCTCTGGGACACGTCGTACCTGGTGCACTTCGACGGAGAGCGCCTCGCGCTCCGCCCCAAGTCGATGGTCGAAGCGATGCGGTGCTCGTGCGTGCGCGAGTACGCGTTCGGTACGCCCGCTCGCTGAGGTGGCGTCTCAGGCGATCCCGGCGAGCTTGAGCGCCTCGCGGCCTGCCTTGCCGACGGCGGCCCGGCTCTCGCTGCGGACGACGGCCATCACCTGATCGAGATCGTCGTCCTCGGGTAGCGTGGCGGGCCGACCACGGATCGACTTGGCGGCGGCTCGCCCGCGCCTCTGCCACGCCGTCTCGAGCATCTCGCCGTCGAGCTCGCGGCGAAGCATCTGGTAGGCGTGGGCGGCCACGTACAGATCATCGAGGAGACCGAACGGGCCGAGATCCTCTTCGGGCAGGACGTCGTGCGGCGCGACGAAGTACGCGAGCACGGCGTTGACGAGCGCGCGCGACGACTGCGGCAGCTCGGGCTCTTGAAAGAGCCGCGCGAAGAAGGCGAACACGTCGGGCGCGCGGACGACCGCGTCGCGGTGCGCGCCGTCGTAGCCCGCCACGCAGGCATGGAGCGCGGCCAGGTAGTTGGGCGGCTCGAAGGGCACGCACGTGATGCTACGCCGCTCGCCGAGGAGCGAAACCCACGATCAGCCGACGAGACTGGGCGCGCCCTCGAAGCGGGCGGTGGTGCTCCGGACGGCGGCGCGGGTCTCGGGGGAGTCGGCCGCGGCCGGCCACGCCTGCGCGGTCTCTTCGAAGGACCAGCTCGCGTCACCCGGAGCAGACCACCGCTCGCGAGCGAGGACGCGAGCCAGTCGGTCGGCGCACACCTCCGGTGACTCCCACGAGCGTTTCACCAGCCGCAAGAGCGCGCCCAGGAGACCGGGCGTCGCGCCGAGATCGGTCCGGACCACGCCGGGGTGGATGACGAGAAAGTCGACCGCCGGATGGGCCGCGGCCACGTCGCGCTGCGCGTACGCGAGGGCGAGCTTGGTGGTGGCGTAGGTGCGGAAGCGAGAGAAGTCGGAGCCCGTCGGCGTCGCTTCGGCCGAGAAGCGACCCTTGACCATGAGACCGGCGCCGACGGTCATGACACGCGCGAGCTTGCCTGCGGCGAGGAGCGGGGCTTGCAGCGCGAGGGGCGCGAGGTAGTTCACGACGAACGCGCGCTCGAGGCCGCCGTCGACGAGCTCGCGCTGCGTGGGCCAGAGCCCGGCGTTGTGGATCAGCGTGGCGCCCCGGTCGACGAGCGATGCGAGCTCGTGCCCGAGCGCCGCTGCACCGGCGCGTGTGGAGAGATCGGCGACCCGGGAGACGACGCGCCCGCCGGCCGACTCGATCGCAGCGGCCAAGCTCGACAGCCGCTCGGCGTCGCGCGCCACGATCAGGAGCCGGCGCGAGGGGTGGGCGAGCGCGAGCGCGAGCGCGAGCGCGCGGCCGATCCCCCGTGAGGCTCCGGTGATGATGATATCCATCAAACTGGAATAATATTCCAATTCGTAGCGAGCGACAACTCTCCTATCCTCGGGCGTGTCTCGCAGACGTGACGGCCTCGAGCGCAAGGGCGCGCTCCTCGACGCAGCGCTCGCTTGCTTCGCCAAGCACGGGGTCCTCGGCGTCGGGATCGAGGCGATTCGCCTCGAGGCCGGCGCCAGTCCCTCGAGCGTCTACAACCTCTTCAGCGACCGGAACGACATCATCGTCGCGCTCCTCGGTCGCACGTTCGAGCGCCTCTTCGCCCACATCGGCGCACGGGTGGCCCGTGCTCGCACGGCCAAGGGGCTGGTGATCGGCATGGTCGACGCCCACATCGAGTGGGTGCTGGCGCACCCCGACGAGGGCCGATTTCTGTACCAGGCGACCGCGCTCGAGATGGACCCGAAGGCGAGCGAGGCGCTCCAGCACCACAAGGCGCTGCTGCTCGCCCCCGTCGTCGCGCGGTTCGAGGCGTTCATTCGCGAGGGCGCACTGCCGCGCTGGTCACCGCTGGTGTTCGACGTTGTGCTCCTGGGTGCGAGCCACGAAGCTCTCCGTCGCCACCTCGCCGGCGCTCCGATCGACGCTGCATGGATGCGCCGCGAGCTGCCTCGGCTCGCGTACAAGCTCGTCGCAAGTCATGCCGGCTCGTGAGAGATTGATAGGTTCGATGCTGCCGTTATCCCGCCTCGCGCTCGCCGCCGTTCTGGTCGCTGGTTGCGGAGCGCCTGCAGCGCCGCCGGCGGCCACTCCTGCGTCGGCGCCGCGCGAGGACGCGCCCGTCGTCGCGCTCGGCGCCGAGGATCGCGCGCCCCCCGAGGAGCGCTCGCTGCCCGAGGCGTGCGAAGAAGGCGCGGTGTGCACGCCTCCGGCCGCGTTCGCCGAGCGTCTCTGCTCGGGCACCTACCCCGAGGTCGCCCTCCACCTCTTCGCGCCGAAGACGCCGTGGAAACGCGCCTACCTGCAGCGGGCGTTCAAGGCGTGGCACGTCGGCGGTCGGGGCGAGATGCGTGATCTGCGCGCAGGTGAAGAGGTGATCATCGTCAAGCGCGGCACCGGCGCAGGCCAAGAGCTCGGCGGCCAGGCCTTCGACGTGCTGCGCTGGGACGGCACCTGCGTGTCGCTGATGGAGGACGAGATCAGCTTTCGCCGCCCGCCTGCCGCCGTCCCCGCCAACATCCCGTTCAAGAAGCTCGAGCCGTCGTTCCAGTCGGCTTTCGTCGAAGAGAAGAAGATCGAGCTCTTGCGCGCCGATCACGTGCGCCTCTGTGAAGCGCCCGCCGCCGAAAAGGAACCCGGCAAGACGAAGTGCGAGCTGTCGCGCCGGCAGCTGTCGCTCGCCATCGCCCAATCGGTGGGCAAGGGCAAGACGCTCCCGCCGCTGACGTCCATCCCGTAAGCTCGGGCGCGATGTCCTCTCGCGCAGCGTGGGCCGTTCTGGTCGCCCTCGTCGGGTGCACGCCTTCCGAGCCGCCGCGACCGGTGGCGCCCGAGAGGCCGCCCGCGGTCGGCACCTGCGACGACGTACGCTCCTGCGAAGCGGCTTGCCGCGCCGACGCTCCGCGGAGCTGTGTGCGGGCGCGCGATCGCATGCACGCTTCTCCGCTCGAGGCGAGCGCCGAGCGCCTGAGCGAGGTGCTCGGGGCGGCGTGCGATGCGGGGCACGGCCCTTCGTGCATCGAGCGCGCGCAGCTCCTCCTGTACGCCCCCGGGCTCGCGCGCGACGAGCAGAGAGCGCACGAGCTCGCGGAGCGCGCCTGCGCCCTTCGGGATCCGGTCGGGTGCCTGACCGCCGGGCGCCACGAGCTCGATCCGACGCGGCTCGCGCACGGGAGCACCGCCCCGGAGGCGGTTCCTTCGATCGAGCGCGCGCTGCAGCTGGCCCGCGAAGCGTGTGAGAAGCAGAACAGCGGCAAGGGCTGCGCCCTCGCCTCGATGCCGATGCCCGGGTCGAGGATCTCGGAGGCGGAACGGGCGCGCTACGGGGAGCGCGCGGCCACGCTCCTCGAGGCCGCTTGCAAGGCGGGCGAGATCCCGGCGTGCATGCAGGCGGCGCTTCAGGTCGCGGGCGCGCGCGGCGACGGCGACCCTGTGCGGATCAAGGCGATTCTCGAGGACGGCTGCGCGATCGGAGCGGTCGAGGCCTGCGTTCAGCTCGCCGTGAACCTGCCGAAGGGCCAGGCCGCGCTGAAAGAGACGCTCTACCGCAGGGCCTGCGACAAGGGCAGCGACGAGGCGTGCATCATCCTGGCCCGCGCCGAGCGCGACGGCATCGTCGCGGCGTCGGACCCGAGCGGCGGCAAGGCGCTCTTCGAGAAGGGCGCGAGCCTGGCCAAGGCGCGCTGCGATCTCGCCCTCGATCGGAGCTGCAGCGTCCTCGCCAAGTCCCTCGCCCTCGGCTTCTTCGCCGACGAGCGGGCCATCCAGACGATCACCTACTTGCGCGGGGTGTGCGATCGCCGTTCGCCGATGGTCTGCAACGATCTGGCCGAGGCGATGAGCGAGGGCCCGGAGGCGATCCGGGACCGGGCCCTCATCGAGAGGCTCAAGGCCCAGTCGTGCGACTTCGGCTACCCGTTCGCTTGCCCCGACCCCATGGCCAAGCTCGGCATCTACGTGCCCGTCCCCGCGCCGATCGTCGACCGCGTGAGCTGGCTCGAGTGGGCGCCTCGCAGCGCAGAGCCGAAGGCCGCGCAGGCATGCGGCGACGGCTTTCACGAGGCGACGCCGGCCGAGGTCGCGACGCTCCTGGCGAGCCCCGGCGTCGAGCGGCCCTTCGCCAAGAACGCCTCGCCGTGCGTGCGGCCGGTCAAGAAGGGCACGAGGCCCCAGCGCCCCGTGCTCACCCTCGCGATGTCCGGGGCGAACCTGGACTACGCGCTTCGTGACGCGAAGAACAAGGTCCTCGACGCCGCGACCATCGTCCGCCCTTCCGAGGCCGGGACCTGGGCGGGGGGCTGGAAGTTCGAGCGCGCCGGGGGGCCGGTCGACGTCGATGTCGACGCGAGCGTGGACTGGGCGCTCGCGTCACGCTTTCTGCGCGAAGCGATCAGGGCCGGCCTCGGCGTGAACCGCGTCTGGATCGAAGCCTCGCAGAAGTGAGCTTCCGTGCTAAGAGGGGCGACGCTGGAGGTCCCATCCCGGATGGCTAGCGCGCGCCCCGAGCCGATCATCGTCGTCAAAGACCTGAGCAAGACGTACGCCTCGGGGTTCCAGGCGTTGAAGCACGTCGATCTCACCATCGACAAGGGCGAGATCTTCGCCCTGCTCGGCCCCAACGGCGCCGGCAAGACCACGCTCATCAGCGTCATCTGCGGCATCGTCAACCCGACGACGGGCACCGTCCTCGCCGACGGGCACGACATCGTGAGAGACTACCGGCAGGCCCGCGCCAAGATCGGGCTCGTGCCGCAAGAGCTGTCGACCGACATGTTCGAGACGGTGTGGGCGACCGTGAGCTTCAGCCGCGGGCTCTTCGGCAAGCCCAAGAGCCCGGCCCACATCGAGAAGGTGCTCCGCGAGCTGTCGCTCTGGGACAAGCGCGACAGCAAGATCATGACACTGTCGGGCGGCATGAAGCGACGCGTGCTCATCGCCAAGGCGCTCGCGCACGAGCCGCGCATCCTGTTCCTCGACGAGCCGACGGCCGGCGTCGACGTCGAGCTCCGCCGCGACATGTGGGAGATGGTTCGGTCGCTCCGCGAGACAGGCGTCACGATCATCCTCACCACGCACTACATCGAAGAGGCCGAAGAGATGGCCGACCGCATCGGGGTCATCAACAAGGGCGAGCTCGTGCTCTGCGAAGAGAAGGCGGTGCTGATGAAGAAGCTGGGCAAGAAGCAGCTCGTGCTGCAGCTCCAGCGCCCCCTCGACACGCTGCCCGACGCGCTCTCCGAGTACGCGCTCGAGCTCTCGGGCGACAAGGCGCAGCTCACGTACACCTTCGAACAAAAGGACCGCGCCGGGATCGCCGAGCTGCTCCAGGCGCTCGCCGCCGCCGGCATCCATTTCAAAGACCTGCAGACCGAGCAGAGCTCGCTCGAGGACATCTTCGTCGACCTGGTGAGGGCTCGCGCGTGAGCTCGATCAACCTGCACGCGATTCGCGCGATCTACTTCTTCGAGATGGCGCGCACGTTTCGCACCGTGATGCAGAGCATCCTCTCGCCGGTGATGACAACGTCGCTCTATTTCGTGGTCTTCGGCTCGGCCATCGGCTCGCGCATGACCGAGATCGACGGCATCCCCTACGCCGCGTTCATCATCCCGGGGCTGACCATGCTCTCTCTCTTGACCGAGAGCATTTCGAACGCGTCGTTCGGCATCTACATGCCTCGCTTCGCGGGCACCATCTACGAGGTGCTCTCGGCGCCCATCTCGTACATCGAGATCCTCATCGGCTACGTGGGGGCGGCCGCAACCAAATCGGTCATGGTCGGCGCCATCATCTTGGTGACGGCTCGGCTCTTCGTGCCCTACCGCATCGAGCATCCGATCTGGATGCTCGCGTTCCTCGTGCTCACGTCGGTGACGTTCAGCCTGTTCGGCTTCATCATCGGGCTCTGGGCCGACAGCTTCGAGAAGCTCCAGCTCGTCCCGCTCATGGTCGTGACGCCGCTCACGTTCTTGGGCGGCAGCTTCTACTCGATCAAGATGCTGCCGCCGCTCTGGCAAAAGATCACTCTCTTCAACCCGGTCGTGTACCTCGTGAGCGGCTTTCGCTGGAGCTTCTACGGCGTCAGCGACGTCGGCGTGGGCACGAGCCTCGCCATGACGTTCGTGTTCTTGTTGCTCTGCGTCGGCGTCGTCAGCTGGATGTTTCGCACGGGCTACCGCCTCAAGGCCTGACGAAACGAGACCGCCGGCCCGAGCCGAAGCTCGAACCGACGGTCCCGGCCACGCTCGACGCGCTCACTCGCAAGACGGCTTGGGGTTGGGGCAGCTCTGCGGGCTGGGGGGCGCCGGCAGCGTCTGGCGGCAGCCGCCCATGTCCTCGAAGGTGAGGCCACCCGCGACGTCGACCATCGAGCCGACGTACCCGAGGACCAC
>CALKVR010000422.1 GCA_938004815.1 uncultured Polyangiaceae bacterium
CGCCGCCGCCGTCGTCGTCATCGCCCGGGCCGCCGCCGCCCGGGCCAGAGCCGCCGCCACCGCCGCCGACCTCACCGAGGGCGACCTTGCACGCGGCGACCTCGTCGGGCGCCCCGATGCAGAGCCCCGGCTTCTTGGAGTCGCCGCCGCTGGCGACGTTGACGACGACGACGATCACCCGCGACGCGTTGCTCGCGTCGACCGTCTCGGTGCCGGCAGTGACGTCGGCGATCGAGGTGACGCTGCGTGTGTCGCCAGACTCGGTCGCGATCATGAGCCGCAGATCGGTGGTCGCGTCGGGAGCAGTTGCGGTCGGTACGAGCGCGGCCGCGATCGACGCGCGGCCGGCCGGGTCGAGGCCGTAGTATTGCGCGGACGCGTAATAGACGCGGAGCGCGTCGTCCTGGTGAGGAGCCGTCGCCGGGTCGATGCGGACGCGCGGGTAGCCGACGCCCGCGGCGTAGGCCTGCCCCGGATCGGCGAAGTCGTCGGTGAACAAGTTCCACCGAGCGAACTCGGCGAACGCATCGGCGAACGTCACGCCAGCGGTGGCCTCGAGCGCAGGCCCGAGCGCGTCGACCCAATAGGGATCGGCGACACCATTGGCGCCGTCTTCGCTCGCCTCCCACAGCGCGCGCACCATGTTCGGCCCGTGCGCTTCTTCCAGGTACTGAAAGAAGATCGCCGCGCCGTAGCTGAATGGATCGGCCGGGCCCGGCAGCCCTTCGTCGATGGGTCGGTCCGGGTTCTCGAGGTAGCCGTCGATGAAGTGCTCGAAGTCCTCGAGCGTCGGATCGTAGCGCTCCGTCGCCCAAACCGCCGTGCCCTCGGCGAGCACGCTCCCCTGGTCGACGTCGTAGGCGGCCTGGACCGCGTGGAAGAATTCGTGGCTCCCGAGCACGCGGTTGGCGTAGAGCGTCGACGGGTAGCCATAGCCGGCGTAGTCGTTCTCTTGGGTCATGAAGCCGGCGCACGTGCCGCCGCTGCATTGGTCCTGGGCGAAGTTGCCGTCACCGACGCCGGCGAAGTCGACGAGGTAGACGTCGAACCGGTCGTCACCCCCGTTGTCGGCGATGTCGCCGTCGTCGACAGGCGCGCGGAAGCCGAGATCGATCGTGTAGAACGCGAGCACCTCGTCGTAGACGGCCGCGACCTCTTCGACGAAGTCGGGCACGCCGTCGGTGTTCGCGTCGGCGGCGGGGACGGCGTTCGGCCCCGACCGGGTGAAGTGCACGCGAAAGCGCCCGCCGACCGACGCGAAAGACTCGACGGTGTCGCCGCGCTCGAACGAAAACTGCAGGTTGTTCCCGGGCGTGTCGGGGCGAACCTCGGGGCCCGCCGCCGGTGCGTCGAGCTCGGGGGCGTCGGGCGATGCGTCACAAGCGACGAACGCCAGGAGCGCCGCGCACGCGACGCCGCCGCGCTTCGTCACAAGAAGCTCCAGCGCACCTGGAAGTTCGCCGATCCGTTGCTGCCCATCGGGACCGTGCCCGCCGTCTGGCACTCGGCTTGAGACGCCTCGTTGTAGTAGTGCGTGACGGTGAGCTTGAGCTGCCGCCCGGTGGCGAGCCGGACGACGTAGACGTTGCCCGACATCTGCACGCAGCCCGGATACGTCCAGTAGCTGGACAGGGCGGTCGCCGGCGAATCATCCAGGCCGGTCCCATCCGGGATGAGATCGCAGGTGTCGGTGAAGTACTTGTCGGTCCGGTAGGTGAGCTCGGCCGGGACCGAGGTGACATCGTCGTAGGTGGCCGCGCCGGGCACCCGCGCGGCCGACACGCAAGACGGCCCCGAATGCCCGCTGTTGATGCGAACCACGTAGCGGCGGAAGGCGATGTCCCAGTCCATCGATCCGATCGCGTCTTGATCGGAGATGTCGACCTTCTCGAGGCCGGCGTCGGTGAACCGCGCGTAGGTGTACGACTCGGGGTCGGCGGAGAACGCGCCGCCCGCGGTAGCGTCGATGGTCGAGTGAAACCCTGCCCCCTCGGGCGTGTTGACGATCGCGCCGTTGGTGACGTCGGTCTGCAGGTTCATCTGGAGGATGACGTCGTCCTCGCAAGGCACCGCCGTAGGCATGGTGCAGCTCTCGACCGCTCCGCCGCCCTCACCGGCGCCGCCCCCGCCCGTCTCACCGCCACCGTCGGAGCCCGCGCCGGTGCCGCCGCCACCCGGCGCCGCGCCGTCATCACCGCAGGCGAACAGCAGGGGAACGGCGGCGCCCAAGAACCAAGCGAAGCGAGCAATTTTCATCAGGTGATCAGTCTACTTTGGTCCGAGGGGCGAACCAAGCGCACCCCCGCCGCCCAGGCTCACCTGGGCCCCGAGCGGGCCAGGTGGGTAGGTCGGTAACCACCCGATCCACTCGAAAAATCGATACGTTCGAGGATGTCTTCGCGCCGGCTCCGGTCGTCTTGCACTCGGTGCGCAGAGTTCGCACACGCTGTCGGCGTGGTCCGGCGGCACCACGCTTGCAAACACGCCGCGCACGCGTGGCAACCTCGATGGTCCTCGATCCTCTGAAGCAAACCGGGTCGCCGAGCGCGAGCAGCGCGAGCACCGACGCGTTCGATGTCGACGCGCACGTCGATGGCCCGTTCGCCGTGGGCACCGTGGTCTGGCAGCGCGCGCCGGGCGAGTACGTCTGCACGATCGCCGCCAAGGCGACGTACGCGCTCGAGAACGATCTCTGCGCGCTGCTCGACGAGCCCGACGCGATCCAATCGGCGGACGACCACTGGGACGACGACCCCTCGAAGAGCGTGCGCATCCCCTCCGACCTCGCGCTCTTCAAGAAAACTTACGATATTGTCATTGTTGGGCACGCCCACGCCCCCCACGAACGCCCCGTGCAGGATCTCGTGGTGCGGGTCGTCGTCGGCTCGGTCGACAAATGCGTGGACGCTCGCGTGGCCGCCCGCGCCACCAAGGACGGCCTGATCGAGCGCGGCCCCGGTGTTCTTCGCATGCCGCTCCGATACGAGGCGGCGGCCGGCGGCGCCGACACCGAGAACCCCGTGGGCATCGACCCCACCGCCCTCGACCTCGCGACGCAGCGCTACCGGCTGCCGCAGCTCTTGCCGCACAACCACGTCGTCGCCGGCGGGCAGCACGTCCCCCCGGTGGGCCTCGGCCCGATCGCCGAGAGCTGGCCGCAGCGCGCGTCGATGATGCGACCGCAGGACATGGCGTGGCTCAAGCGTCCCGCTCGGTCTCCGATGCCGGTCGGCTTCGACCCGCGATTCTTCAGCGTCGCGCCGCTCGATCAGCGCACGGCAGAGCCTTTCCGCGACGACGAGCGGCTGATCCTCGAGTGTCTCCACCCGAAGCAGGCCCGCATCGTGACCAACCTCGCCGGCATCAGGCCCAAGCTCCGGGCGTCTCCCTCTTTTGCCGAGGTGAGCCCCTTCGTAGCCGACACGCTCCTCATCGACGGCGATCGCGGCGTCGTCACGTTGACCTTCCGGGCGCTCGCGGTGCTCGCCCGCGCGCCGGCCATGCGCGCCCGCATGCTCGCGGCGCCGTCCGGCGAGTCGACCCTCAACCTCCCCGTGGTCGAGGTCACCAACGACGGCGAGATCACCCCCGGGATCGCGCTTCCCTTCATCGAGAACGCGATCCGCGCCGCCGCGCCGAGCCGCTCGCCCGACGCCGCGCTGCCGTTTCGCGCGACGACGCCGCCCGAGCTCGCCAGGCCCGAGCTCGGGTTGACCCAGGCCCTATCCGCCATGGTCGGCCCGCCGGCAGCGCCGTCTTCACCGCCGCCGCCGCTTGCGGCCACCCCAGCGGTCGCCCCCGCAGCCGCGCCCGTCGTGACGGCCGCTCCTCCGTCCGTTCCTCCGCCCCACCCTTCGGCCCCGCCTCCCGCACC
>CALKVR010000423.1 GCA_938004815.1 uncultured Polyangiaceae bacterium
GAGCAGTCCGGGACGCCGCTGCCGCTCGAGCCCGCTGCCGAGCTCGACGACCCGCTCGCCCCGCCCCCCGCCCCGCCCGTGAAGCCGATGTCGTCGAACGGGAGCGAGCACGCGGCCGCGCCGGCCGCCGCCACCAAGAGGAAACGCGCGCGGGCCACGCCAGACATCGCCCGACAGGCTAACAGACCGGGGCGCGAAGCCCGAGGCGAACAGGGGCCCTCAATCGCTGAGCGCCTTGTCGATCGCGGCCTTGAGCTTGCTGTACGGGACGGCGCCCTTGACGAAGTACTTTCCGACCAGGAACGACGGCGTCCCCGCGATGCCGAGGCGCTTGGCCTCTTCTTCGTCCTCTTTGATGCGCGCCTCGTGCTTGTCGGTATCGAGCGCCACGCGCAGGTTGCCGAGTGAGAACGGCTTGGTCGTCGAGCGGCTCACGTCGAAGGCGACCGCCTCGAGCGCGTTGCGATCGAGCGCGCCCGCGTCCTTTTTCTTCTGGAACGCGCCCGTGACGAAGACGAAGAACGCCTCGTCGCCGAGCTGCACCCGCACCTCTTCGGCCGCCATCGCGGCCGGGCGAGCGTTCGGGTGGAACCCGAGCGGCAGGTGCCGCCAGACGACCTGCACCCGATCGCCGTAGTCACGCAGCACCTCGTCGATGGTGGCGTTCGAGCGCGCGCAGAACGGACACTCGAGATCGGCGAACCACTGCACCACGACCCTCGGCGCCTTGGCGCCCTTGCGCGGCGCCGCCGCGGGGATCGGCCCAGGAGTCTTCGTCTCGAACGTGCCGGTCTTGCCCGTCTTGACCAGGTCGTCGTAATAGGCCTCGGCCGACATCGACTTGGCCGCCATGGCCGCCGTCGCGAGCGCCTCTTCACGGTCGATGATCGCCTTGAACTTGTCGATCGACTGGGCGCCGGCGAGGCGCTTGCCGTTGATGAAGAACGCCGGCGTGCCGGTCGCCTCGAGACCATCGGCCAGCCGCTGATCGGCGTCGATCTGAGGCGCGAACTTCTTCTGTTTGACCGCGGCCATGGCCTTGACCGGGTCGGCCCCGACGCGGAACGCGTAGACCTTCAGGTCCGACTCGCCGAGGGCCTTCTGGTTCTCGAAGAGCAGATCGTGGAGCTTCCAGAAGGCGTCGTTGCCCTTTTGCTCGCGCACGGCGCGCGCGAGCTCGGCGGCGGGCTCGGCGTTCTTGTGGAACGGGAGCGGGTTGTCTTTCCACGCGATGCGGATGCGGTCGCCGTAGTCGCGGCGGAGATCTTTCAGCGTGCCGACGCTTTTGGCGCAAAAGGGGCACTCGAAGTCGCCGAACATCACGATCGTGACCTTGGCCGTGCTCGGCCCGAGCACGGGGGCGTCGCCGAGGGGGACCGAGAACACGATGCTCTCGTCGTTGTCCTTGTCGGGCGGCGGGTCCTTGTCCGGCTCGGGCTCGAGGCGAAAGTTCTCTTTCGAGCGCGCGACGTAGACCTTGTCGGGCAGCGTGCCTTTGGCGATCTCGGCCTTGGCCTTGTCGTGCTCGGCGTTGATCTCGGTGTCGAACTTTTCGGCCGACTGGGCGCCGACGATGCGGATGCCGTTCACGAACGTGGCGGGGATGCCGCGGACGCCGATCTTCGTGCCGACCTCGATATCGGCCTGGAGCTTCTTGTCGTACTCGCTCTCGTTCTCGCGAAAGTCAGCCTGCTTGAGGCCGAGGTCCTTCGCCCACTCCATCGGCTCGTCGCCGCCGAGCTGCGACTTGTTCGCGAACGCCTGAGCCTTGAACTTGAGGTAGGCCTCGCTGCCCTTGGCTCGGAAGACGCCCTCGGCGAGCTGGTGCGCGCGCCTGGCGTTCTTGTGCATCGGGAGGGGAAAGTGCTTGTAGACGACGCGGAGCTTCTCTTCGCCGTGCCGGGCCTTCAGCTCCTCGAGCGTCTTGTCGTGCTTGTCGCAGAACGGGCACTCGAAGTCGGTGAACACGACGATCGTGACGGGCGCCTCGCGTCGGCCCCAGTTGGGATCCTTGGCCGTGACCGGGACCGGGCTCTCCTCATCGGACCAGTTCTTGAGCGCATCTTGCTTCTTGCGCTCCGCCTCGCGCTCTTCTTCGCGCTCGCGCTCGGCTTTGGCTTGTTGCGCCTTTTTCGCTTTGGCCTGCTCGCCTTGCCAGACGTAGTAGGCGCCCCCCGCGACCAGGCCGAGCACCGCGACGACGGCCGCGAGGATGAGCACGAGCTTGACCGCGCCCGACGAGCCGCTAGCGGCGGCGGGCGCGGGGTAGCTCGCGAGCGAGCCCGGACGTGGCGGGGCCGCGGCCTTGTAGACGGCGTGAGCGGGGCCCGGGATCCGCGGGGGCGGGACCGAGGCGGCGACGGCCGGGGCCGCGGGCGGGAGCGGGACGGCCGGCGCGACGGCTTGGAGGAGCGGCAAGAGCGCGCGGATCGCGTCGCGCGCGTGAGCGAAGCGCTGCTCTTGTTCGCGCGCGACGCAGCGGCCGAACCACTCGTCGAAGCCGGGCGGGAGCGGCGCGGTGAGGCCGAGCTCTTCGGCGCGCTGCGAGGCGGGCGGGAGCGGCTCGTAGAGCACCTCGCGGAGGAGCGTCATCGCGGCCGAGCCCATGTCGCGCCCCGTCTTCCAGTAGTGCCGGCCCGTGAGCAGCCAGAACGTGAGCAGGCCGAGCGTCCACACGTCGGTCGCGGGCGAGGGCTTCGCGTCGGTCTCGCTCTGCTCGGGCGCCATCCAGAGCGGGCGGCCCATCGCCGCGGTCGTGTTGTGGAGGGCCTCGGAGGCGACCTTGCCCGCGCCGACGAACTGCACCTCGACCCGCTGGGGCGCGCCGGCGGCGTGGCTGCGTGCGAGGATGATGCCTTCGGGCTTCAAGTCGCGATGGATGACGCCCGCGTCGTGCGCGGCGGTCAGGGCGTGGCCGAGCTGGGTGACGAGCGTCAGGACCTCGCCCGGTGGTAGGGCGCCGCGCTCGCTCACGATCGCGGCCAGGCTCGGGCCCTCGAGCAGCTCGAGCGCCACGTACGGCTTGTCGCTCGCCTGATCGATCCCGCACGAGAGCACCTCGGCGACGTGCTCGCTCTGGACGCGGGACGCGCGGCGGGCCTCCTCGACGAAGGCTTCGCGGAACTTGGGGTCGATACCCACCGGGGCGTGCACGACCTTGAGGGCGCGACGGGCGCCGGTGGAGGTCTGCTCGGCCTCGTAGACGTGGCTGATCGCCCCAGCGTGCAGGAGCTTCACGACGCGCCACTCGTTCGCGAAGACCGTCCCCGCTTCGAGCACTTCGGACATGCTGCACCGTTACCTCGGCCACCAGCGGCTTTGAACTGGTCAAAGGCCGCTATCGGCCCCAGAGAGCCAGGAACCCTGCTAATAGGAGGTCGCGATGGGTCCCCTTGCGATGGCGTTCGTGATCGTGACCCTGGTGGCGGCCTTCGGTCTGACCGCGCGCCAGAGGTTCGCGCTCCTGCAAACTGGGCAGTTCGAGGTCCGCTGGGATCGCATCCCCGAGCGGATCAGGAGCGTCGTTACGTACGCGCTCGCGCAAAAGAAAATGCCCTACTACCGGCTCGCCGGTATCGCCCACATCTTCATCTTCGTGGGCTTCGGGGCGCTCTTGCTCAACTCGATCATCCTGTGGGGCCGCGGCTTCGTGCCGGGCTTCTCGGCGTTCGTGTTCGCGCACGACCAACCGCTCGGGATGGCCTACGACCTCTTGAAGGACGTCATCGCCACGCTCGTCATCCTGGGCGCGCTCGTCTTCGTCTACCTCCGCGCCGTCAAGCGTGAGGCGCGCATGACGCTCTCGGGCGAGGGGCTGCTCATCCTCGGCATCATCATCACGATGATGGTGGCCGACCTCGTCTACAACGGCGCCATGCTCGCCCTCGCGAGCAAGCTCGACGCCGCGTGCGCCGGCCCCGTCAAGAGCGCGCTCGGCGCGCGCCCCGAAGACGGCTTCTGCGACTCGGTGAGGACGGCGGTCGCGCCGCTCGGGGCCAACGGCGCGTTCAGCTTGGTGGCCGCCCCGGTCGAGACGAGCCGTCCGCTCGGCTTCGTCTGGCACGCGCCGGTCGCGAGCACGCTCTCGTTCCTGCTTGCGGGCCTCTCGCCGCGCTCGCTGCATTTCTGGGTGCACGCCGGCTTCTGGGCGCACTCGTCGCTCGTCCTCATCTTCCTCAACATCCTGCCGTTCTCGAAGCACTTCCACATCATCACGTCGCTCCCGAACGCGTTCGCCGCCGACCTGACGCCCCCGGGGCGCCTGCCGCTCGTGGCGAAGTCGAGCGAAGAGCTGATGACCAAGGTCGAGAAGGCCTACGAAGACAACCCGGGCGCCGAGCAGCTCGGCAAGCGCCGCATCGGCGACTTCAGCTGGAAGGCGATCCTCGACTTTTACACGTGCACCGAGTGCGGTCGCTGCTCCGACAACTGTCCCGCGCACAAGACCGGCAAGATCCTCAGCCCCAAGATGCTGACGCTCGATCTGCGCGACTACCTCTACGACAACGCCGAGGCGCTCATCGCCGCGAAGAAGTCGGGGCCGCCCGCGCCGCTCGAAGACGGCACCTACCCGCAGCCCGAAGAGGGCGCGCCCGTCGCCCCCGATCGCCTCGACCTCGTGCCGAACGTGGTCCACCCCGACGTCCTGTGGGCGTGCACGACGTGCCGCGCGTGTGAAGAGCAGTGCCCCGTCTTGATCAGCTACGTCGACAAGATCGTCGAGATGCGCCGCAACCTCGTGCTCATCAAGGGCGAGATGCCGGCCCAGCTCAACGCGCCGCTGTCGGCGCTCGACGTGAACGGTAACCCCTGGAACCTCGCGCGTGTCGATCGCGGCACGTGGGCCGACGGGCTCGGTATCCCGCTCATGCGCGACAAGCCCAACACCCGGGTGCTCTTCTGGGTCGGCTGCGCCGGCAGCTACGACGACCGCGCCAAGAAGGTCGCGCGCGCCACCGCCAAGCTCCTGCAAGCGGCGGGCGTCGAGTTCGCCATCCTCGGCGACGAGGAGACGTGCACCGGCGATCCGGCGCGGCGCGCCGGCGACGAGTATCGCTTTCTCGCGCTCGCCGAGCAGAACACCGCCACCCTGAACGGCTACAAGGAGCAGGGCGGCATCAAGACGATCGTCACGACGTGCCCGCACTGCTTCAACACGCTGGCGAACGAGTACCCCGACTTCGGCGCGAAGTTCGAGGTCGTGCACCACGCCGACTACTTGATGCGTCTCGTCGCCGACAAGAAGCTCGACCCCAAGGGCACGATCGAGGGCAAGGTCACGTACCACGATTCCTGCTACCTCGGCCGCTACAACGGGGTGTACGAGTCGCCGCGCGACATCCTGCGTTCGATTCCTGGTCTCGATCTGCAAGACCCCGAGCACTGGCACCGAGAGAAGGGCCTGTGCTGCGGCGCTGGCGGCGCCCAGATGTGGATGGAGGAGCAGAATAAAGATCGCGTGAACGTGAAACGCACGCTGCAGCTGCTCGACACGGGCGCCAAGACGCTGGCCACCGCGTGCCCGTTCTGCTCCACGATGATCACCGACGGCGTGAAGTCGCAGAGCCTCGAAGAAGAGGTGCGTCAGGTCGACATCGCCGAGCTGCTCCTCGAGAGCTGCGGCGCCGAGAAGCCCGCGCCCAAAAAGAAGGCGAAGAAATCGAAGCCCGAGGCCGAAGCCGGCTCTTGAGTTTCTCGCCGAGCTGCTACACTCCACGCACTCGACCAAGCGGGGCTGCGAACCGACCATGTGTTCCGAACAGGTGCGTCCTTGAAGGAGGACGCGAAGAGTCGACGCCGCACGGGTGACGGGGCGGACATGAGGGCTGATTCAGCTCCCAACGGGGCGGATCGGGATCGAGCGGCCGGGGCATCCGCGGTTCGTGGCTCGTCGGTCCGGCAGCCACCCGTGCTCGAC
>CALKVR010000424.1 GCA_938004815.1 uncultured Polyangiaceae bacterium
CCGCCGATGGCGTCGAGATCTACGCGTCGGCCATCGCGCCGGGCCCTGACGGTCGGGTCTACGTGACGGGGGGCGTGGCGTCGGGGGTAGAGAGCGACGTGTTCGTCGCGACGTTCGACCCGAGCGGCGCGCTCGTCGACTACGTCACGTTCGGCGGCTCGGGGTACGACTGGGGTCGGTCGATCGTCGTCGGTGACGCCGGCGAGGTGTTCGTCGCGGGGAGCTTCCGCGAGACGATGACCCTGCGCGGTCAGACGTTCGTCGCCGGCCCGAACGATGACATATTTGTCATGCGCTTGTGAGTCGTCAGTCGGCGAAGCACGAGAGCCAGATGCGGAGCCGCAGGCGCTCGTCCTCGCTCGTCCCGCCCGTCGGCGGCATGCGAGGCTCGGCGTGCCCGGCCGAGGACAAGAGCGCTGTCTTGTGAGCCAGCGCGTCGCCCTCGGAGTCGAAGACGAGGTCCTCGGGCGCGCCGCGGCGGTCGGGCGTTGTGGCGGCGTGGCAGCCGTTGCAGTGGGTGGTGAGAAAGCCGCGGCCGAACGTCTCCCAAGTCACGACGGGTGCGTCCTCGCAGGCGAGGACCCCGCTCTCGGCCTCGCCCTCGATCTCGGTCTCCTCGGCCAAACAGCCGCCTGCGCCGGCGAGGAGAGCCGCCGCGAGAAGAGCGAACGCGCGCCTCACGCGAGCACCCCTTCGACGATCTCGGCGTCTCGGATGTGCTCGGTTGGATCGACCCCGCCCAGAGCGAGGAGCGTCGCGCCGAGGACGCGCGCGTCGATACCGGGCCGCGCGGGATCGGCCTCACCGGAGGCGGGGTCGACCCCGATGCCGCCGAAGGTGTTGGTGAACCCGCCGATGGTGCGACCCCCTCGTACGCCCGTCCCGATCAAGAGCGCGCTCGTGAAGGGCCAATGGTCGCGACCGCCGGTGCCGTTGTACGCGGGCGTCCGGCCCATCTCCGAGACGACGAGCACGTCGGTGCTCTCGGCGAGGGCGACACCGTCCGAGGTGCTGAGCGCCTCGAGGCGGCCCATGATGTAGTCGAGGTCGGAGAAGAGGTCGTCGAAGAGGCCAGCTTGCGGCGTGTTGTCGCCGTGGGTGTCCCAGATGAAGTCGGTGCCGATCGTGGCGACGCGGCAGAGACCGTCCGCGAGCGCGCGCAGCGCCACGTCTGCCTGGTCGCGCACCCCCTCGGCCGGTGGGAACGATACGCGATCGCGCACTGCGACGAGCTCGCGCGAGCGCGCTTCGGCGATCTCGAACATCGGCGCGAGCGACGCGTCGCCGCGGCGCCCGACCTCGGCCGCGATGCGCGCCTCCAGGTGGGCGTCGACGATCGATGCGGCGACGTCGCTCGGGGCGGCGAGGGGAGGGTCGCTGAGCTCCGCGAGAGTCCCCTGGACGGCCTCTTGAACGCGCCCGCGCGCGTGGGCGACGGTCGTGGTGTGGCCGCCGGGAAAGATGGGGCCGCTCAGGACGAGGTGGGGCAGCGCGTACGATTGCTCGGCGGCGAGGCCGAGCAGCGTGCCCCAGTCCGAGGCCCCGTCGCTCGGGGAGCCGGTGAGGGCGACGGCCTGACAGACCTCGTGGTTGACGCTCCGAGTGGAGAGGCCGTTCCAGAGGACGGTTCGGGACCCCCATGCGCGAAAGAACGACGCGACGGCGGGCCGGCCGGGCCCGTCGACGAGGCGAAAGTCGCCGATCGAGAGCGGCGCCGTGCCGGCCTCCATCTGGACGAGGGGCGCGTCGAAAAGGGGCGCGAACGCTGCGAGCGGGTCCCACCCGCCTTCGGCGTGCACGCAGAGCAAGCGCCGGCTGCCGCGCGCCGTCGCGCCGGTGGCGAGCGCCGCGAGGGGCAGGCCCAGAAAGCCGAGCCCGAGGGCGCGGCGGGACAATCGGGTTCGGGATCGGCTCATGGAGATCTCCAATCGGATCAGTAGAGGACGAGCTCGGGGTCGGAGAGCGCGGCGGTGAGGAGCGCGGTCGTGGCCTCTTCGGGATCGCCGGTGGCCTCGAACACGGAGTCCCAGAGACGGCTCAGGGCATCGACCTCGTCCGAGTCGGCAGCGACGCGACGAGAGCGCGTCTCGAGGACGATCGCGGCGACGAGCTCGGCGTCGGGGCGCTCCGACCCAGCCCCGAGCAGCGCGCCCAGACGCGTCTCGGAGCCGTGACCGCGGACGAGGGCGCGAGCGGCGGTCTCGGCGAGCCTCCGGAGCACGAGCGCGTGGCCGAGGGAGGGTGTGCTGTTCGCGCCGCGGTCGCTGCCACCGGCGAGGGCGCGCAGACCGGCGTCGACGGCGACCGCGTCGCGTCCGTCGATCGCGAGGGTGTATCCCGAGAGATCGCGCACGGTGCTGGACATCAGCGCGGGCGAGAGCAGCTTCTCGGTCACCGGCTCGGGCGCGCCGCCGTAGGCGCTCTCTGCGCGCAAGCCCCGGTACGCCGGGTCTCCGAGCACGCTCTTGAAGAGCGCCTTGAGCGAGAGGCCCGAGCGTAGAAAGGCCTCGCGGTGGAGCGCGAGCTGCCCTTCGTCGAAGGCCGCCGCCGCGCGCCCCAGCATCCGCTCGTAGACGCGCGTCACCGCGCACGACACGAAGCGGTCGTCGGATGCGATCTTCGCCGCGAGCGTGTCGAGCCGCCCGTTGGTCGGCACCCCGAAGTACGCGGGGCTGGCGCCCGAGTAGCCGCGCCAGTCGAGCTCGGCCTCCGGGTGGTAGCGGGCCCAGGCGCGCGCGTCTTCGGTGCGCTGCATGAACCCCCAGAGGTGGCTCGCGAACGGATCGAGCGTCGCGTGGCACGCGGTGCAGCCCTCGTTGGTGCCGACCGCGGTCCGGATCGCCTCTTCGTCGCTGAGATCGACGTCCTTGGGAAAGTCGATCGGTCGATCGAGGTAATCCTCGCAGAGGAGCGCGCGCGTGACGGCGTTCGTCCGGCCGCGGTTGGCGTTGTCGAGCGTCGAGGTGTGACGCCACCAGAGCGAGCTCGTCGAGAGCACCCCCGCCGGCGGCCTGCCGTCGACGTAGCGTGCCATCACCGCGCCTGTGGGCAGGCCGTCGGGCTGGGGCTCGACCGCCTCGAGCGGCCACACCTCGAGTAGGATCGGCTCGACGATGGTGTAGTCGGCGGTGAGGATCTCGGTCAGGGGGAGGTCGGCTGCGGCGACGTAGGCGACGATCCCCGGGACCTCGTTGGCGATGGCGCGCTGCAGCTCCGGATCGCGCTCCTCGTCGAGGCCGTAGGCGTAGGCGTCGAAGAAGAACGCGTCGCGACGCGTGCGGAAGGCGTCGGCGAAGACGCTCGCCGCGGCGGCTGCGAACCGCGGGTCGTCGACGAAATCGGCGGCGACCGAGGCAGCGGCGGCGCCGTCGCTGCCGGCGCGGTCGATCTCGTCGGCGGTCGGCCTCGATCCACGCAGATCGAGGCTCGCGCGGACGAGCAGCTCACGCGCGTCGAGACCGGTGGGGCGGGGCGGTTCGGTGGGCTCGGTGCACGCGGCGGCGAGCGAGACGGAGAGGGCGAGGGCTGTCTTCTTGGTCACCACGGCGCCACCTCCCAGCCGAGGAGAGCTTCGAACGCGCCGGCCGGAGCGCAGAAGCTGCCGAGCGGCGCTCCGGCGTGGCTGAGGTCCGCGCACGCGTCGCATGACGCCGGCGAGCCGTCGTCTTCGACTCCGAAGACGGCGTCGTGCCAGGCCCCGGCGGGGTCGCGCATCGAGACGACCCCCGCGCGCATCGCGCACCCGGCCGTGTTGTCGGCGCCGAGCTCGGGGGCTGCGAAGGCCGCCACCGCGGCGCCCGGCGCCGTCACGAGAGAGAGCCCGTAGAGGCCCGCGTAGCGGTAGCCCGCCGCGTCCTCGAAGGCGAAGAGGCTGAAGCTGCCTTCTTGTTCGCCGCGCAGCCATGCGCTCGCTGCGCCGGTCGTCTCGTCGGCCGCCATCGCTCCCGCGACGTACGCCTCGTACGTCGTCGATCCGTCGGGGCTCCGCACCGAGTAGAGCTCGACGCTGGGCGAGCCGCTCAGGAACCGGCCGTCGGCGGTGCGAACCTCGAAGTAGGCTCCGTCGTCACCGAAGGCGACGATACGCGTGACGGTACCGTCAGCATCTGTCGTCTCGGCCACCGTGTGCGCGCCCGAGCCGTAGAAGTAGGTGCCCTCCGCGGTCGTGCAGCCGTCCGAGTACCAGAACACGTCTTCTCCGGTCGCGGTCTGGTACGCCTCGCGCTCCGGGCAGTCGTCGCCGTCGGCGAGCGCCCAGAACGCTGCGTACGCCGCGTACGCCTCCTCGAGCCGAAACTCGGCCACCGCCCCGAGCAGCTGCGGCACGGCGGCGGACGCGAGCTCCGGCGTGAGCGACGGCGCCGACGTCGGCTCCGTCACGTCGGGCTCGTACGGGGAGGGGGTGGGCCTGTCGGACCCGCCGACCGCCGTCTCTTCGACGCAAGCGGTCGCGGCGCCGATCACCAGGAGGAGCAACGGGGAGGACACCTGCATGGCCATCGCTACAGCAGGCTTCGTGCCGGGCCGCCGCGCTCGGGCTACGCGCCATGCCGCTTGGATCGGGCCCACTTGCCGCCGCTTCCGAGGCGCGGGCCTGCTGCGGGGTTTCGTCGGGCTCTTCCGCCAC
>CALKVR010000425.1 GCA_938004815.1 uncultured Polyangiaceae bacterium
ACGTGGTGTGGTGCGGCAACCCCGACGACTGTGCCGCCGACGAGACGTGCGGGCTCGACGGTACGTGCCAGGCCGGCGACTGCACGGCCGTCGACTGCATCTTCGGCTTCACGTGCGACGAGGCCGCCAGTCCTCCGGCGTGCGTCCGGGAGAACCCGGCGGGCTGCGGCGCCGACGCCGACTGCGCCTCGCTCGGCGCCGATCACAAGTGTCTGAGCGGCGTCTGCACGGCCCCCGCCGATCAGTGCTTCGATCAGACGCAGTGCCCCGCCGGTGACGTGTGCGCCGACGGCAAGTGCGTCCCTTCGTGCGCCGGCGGCGACCCGTGTCCGAGCGCGTACATGTGCGACGCGGTCGACACCTGCTCGGTGCCGACGACGCCGTGCAACATCACGAACGACTGCGGCGGCGGGCCCGCCTACGTCTGCGTCGACGGCGGCTGCGTCCCGCGCGCGTTCAACGGCGCCTGCCTGCCTGGCGAGGTGTGGGTCGACAACGGCTGCATCCCGAACCAGTCGCCGATCTTCGTCTGCCAGACCGAGGGCGTCCAGGACGCCTGCGCCTCCGGCTCGATCTGCCTCCACCACAGCTGCTACATCAACTGCGCGGCGCCGAACGAAACGGCCTGCATGGCCCTGCCCGAGTTCAACGAGTGCAAGGCGGTGACGACCACCTCTGGCACGTTCTCGGTCTGCGGGTCGGACCAGAACCTCGGCGGGGAGTGTGACCCCACCGCCGGTATCGACTGCATGGCCGGCCTCGTGTGCATCGACGGCTTCTGCAAATGACCGGCGCGTCAGCGGGTGCCCTATCGGTACCCACCGCAAGAAACGCCTGAAATTTGGCTGTTTCATGCCGCGCGTGCGATGACCGCACGCAGCATGAGGCACCACTACGTGCTCGTCGCGACGAGCCTGGCCGGTTTGGTGTTCGGCGCCCGCGAAGCGTCGGCCCAGGACAAAGACGAAGGCCCCGAAGCTCCGCCCACCGTGGCGCAGGATGCCGGAGGCGCCCAGCAGAAGGGCAACACCGAGGCGACGCAGAAGCCCGACGAGGGCGCGCGCGTCGACGGGTGGAGCCCGGGGATCGCGCTCGGCGCGCTCCTGAACCTGGTCGACACGCGCTCGGTCGTCGGGCAGCAAGACGGGACGACCTTCACGTTCGGGGCCGCCATCGACGCCTCGCTCGAGTTCAACGAGGGCATGCACGAGTGGCGCAACAACCTCGCGCTCTCGGCCGGCACCACGCGCACCCCCGCGATCGACGAGTTCATCAAGACGAACGACGGGCTCTACTTCGAGAGCATCTATCTGTTGCACGTCCTCGAGATGTTCGGGCCCTTCGCTCGATTCGGCCTCAACACGCAGATGTTCCCGTCGACCGATATCCGTCCCGCCGCCGTCGACTACGTGGTGTCGAACCTCGACGGGACGACGTCGAACTTCACGGGGCGACGCCTCGCCATGACCGACGCGTTTCAGCCGTTGACCTTGAAGGAGTCGATCGGCGTCTTCGTGCAGCCGATCCGCCGCGACGAGATCGAGCTCGAGGCCCGCGCCGGCCTCGGCGCGCAAGAGACGTTCGCCGAGGGCGGGCTCGCGATCGACGACGACGACGCGACCGCGGGCGTCGAGGTGAAAGAGCTCGACGATTTCTACCTCATCGGCGCCGAGGCGGTCGTCAACGCCTGGGGCTTCATGGACCCCGACAAGCGCATCTCGTACACCGTGGGCGCGGGCGTCCTCATTCCGTTCGTGACGAGCGATCTCCCCGAGGACGACGATCGCAGCCTCCCCGAGCTCACCACCGTCGAGGGCATGGTCGGCATCAACGTGAAGCTCTTCGACTGGGCCAGCCTCGGCTACAAGCTCACGGTGATGCGGCAGCCGATGCTCGTCGACGAGTGGCAGGTCTCCAACAACCTGCTCCTCACCATCGGCGCCGCGTTCGGAAGCAAGGCGCCCAAGGAAGAGGAGAAGTGCCCGCCGCCGCCCCCGCCCGCAGAGGAAGAAGCAAAGGACGCCGCGACCGAGACCACGGCGCCTGCTGGCGAAACGACGCCCGCGCCCGCGCCCGCCCCGGCCACGCCGACGCCGGCACCAGCACCCGACCCCGAGCCGCCGCCGCCTCCTCCCGCCGCGCCCGCGCCTGCGAACCCGTGAAGGAGCCGATCATGAAGCGAACCTTGTTCCTCGCGATCTTCGTCCTGGCCGGCGCCGCCGGCTGCGAAGACCACTACAGCACGCAGGATGCGTACGCCGTCTGCGAAGACCTCACCGATCGCAACCCCGCGACCAACCCGCCCGAGTCGTTCGCCGACTGCGTCGCCTGCTACGAGAGCTGCGGGGCCGACTGTGCCCAGGCCGGCTCGGCGCCCGAGACGTACGTCTGCCCCGACGAGGGCGCGCAGGGCGGCGGCAGCGAAGACTGAACCGGCGCTACTTGAACCCGTGGAGGTGGACGACGAACCACTCGCCCCTCCACGAGATCAGGCTCGTGAGCTCGAGCGTCTTGTCGGTTCCGCCGGCGTCGCGGTACCGGATCTTGGACCGGGTGACCCGCCAGTAACCGAGCTTGTTGCCTTCCTTACCCGGCTCCATCCACTTCACCCGCGCGTCGTCGACGTCGACCCCGAGGAGCTTCGCGGCCTCGGGCTCCGGCCCGATCGCCTCGTGGTACTCCTTGATGTTGCGCGCGAACGCCTTCGACAGCCGGTGCTTGTGGTCGGCCGCCGGCTTCTCGATGTCCTTGACCTGCTCGTAGGCCACGACGGGAAAGAACACGCCCTCGGCAATCGCGGCGTCGTTCTTGACGATCGCGAGCCATAGGCGGTCCATCCGCGCGCGAAACGCCGGCGACTCGACGCTGGGCCGATCGTTGGTCTGCGGCAGCGCCTTGCCGCCCTCGTCGAGGAGCTCTGGCGCCTTGCTCAAGTCGATCACCGGAGCGGCCGCCGGGGCCGATGCCGAGGCAGTTGCCGCGGGCGACGCCGACGCCGATACCCCCGCCGTCGCGGGCGCCGAGGCCGGG
>CALKVR010000426.1 GCA_938004815.1 uncultured Polyangiaceae bacterium
CCAACCCACGAGACCCTTCTCGAGATCGCCGCCGATCGGGCCGGCCTCGCTCGGGATCGTCTTCGCGATGGCGGCCGGGTCGGCGAAGAGGAGCACCTCGGCGATGTCGGCCGGGCCGACGCGCCCCAGGATGCGGTCTTTCAGATCGGGCACGCTCTCGAGCTCGACCTTCAGGGCGTCGACGACCTTGCGCCGATCTTCTGCCGACGTTCCGCTGACGACGATGACCGGCGAGCTCGTGTAACCGAACCGCTCGTCGAACTCGATCGTCCGCTTCTGGAGCGGGTTGTCGGTGGAGACCAGATCGCGCCGCGACGTCGAGATGCGCAGGCTCGGGATCAGGTACGACGCGATCGCGACGAGGCCGACGCCGATGGCGATCGCGAGGAAAGGTCGACGCGCCCCCAGGAGCGCCGCCCTCCTGATCACCGCGAGCACCTGCTCCAGCATGTCTCCCGCCTAGGGGTCTCCCCCGGGGGGAGGCTCGCTCGGAGGTTGCGACGCCGCAGGGGGCGCGCTCGGCGCCGGCGGCGCCTCGGTCGTGGGCTTGCAGTCGAGGCCGGAGACCTCTTTGACCAGCTGGTCGACCTGACGCTGTTGGTCGGCACGGAGCGCCGTCTTCTTGGCGATCGCGATGCAGAGCGGGGCCTTGGCCGGCTCTTTGTCGCCGAGCGCGATGAGGGCCTCGGCGAGACGAAACTGGTTCTCGACGACGTCGGGGCTCTCACGGACGAGGGTCTCGAGGATCTCGAGACCCTCTTCGCTGTCGCCGCCCTCGAGCATGTTGGCCGGAGCGAGGACGTAGAGCGTGCCGAGCATGCGCGTCGCGGCCTTGTCGCGGAACGCGGGATCGAGCTTCTGGCTGAGGAGCGCGTACTTCTCGGCCTCGGTGGCGAGGTAGGTGGGGCTCTCGGAGCCGAGGATCGACAGGGCGCCCCGGATCTCGGCGAGCCGACCGGCGATGGCAGCGCGGCCGAAGGCGTCGCCGGCCGTCGACGCCGGCAGCGTCTGCACGAGATCGTACGCGGCCTCTCGATCGTCCTCGGTCGCCTTGCCGTCGGCGATGAGCTTCTCGAGCGCGTCGCTCAGCTCGAGGGCGCTGCTCTTGGCGGCGGCGAGCTCGGGGCGGAGCAACGCGGGGCCGCTGCACGCCGCGACCGCCCCCAGCGACAGGAGCCCGGCGGCGACCCGGCACGCCCAGCCTCGGGCGGGCCCTCTCAAGCGAATGACCGGCACGAATCGAGCCCGCACGAATTGGGAAAGTAACGCGGCGAACAGAACGCCAGCGTTACTTGTCCTTCTTGTATCTTGCAAGGATCTGGGCGTAATCGCCGTCGGCGGCGGGTTTCATCGACTCGATGCCGATTTCTTTGCAGACCGTCTTGCCGTCGCCCTCGCAGAGCGACGACAGGCCGGTCTTGAAGTTCTTTTTCAGGCTGTCGCTCGCGCTGGGAAAGGCGACCACCGGCAGCGGGGGGAGCGCGTCGCTTTTCCACACCGTCTTGAGCTCCTTGCCGCCCTCGACGCTGGCGAGCTCGGCGAGCTGCGCGTCGTCGATGAGCGCGCACGCGGCATCGCCCTTGATCACCGCTTTGATGCCCTGCAGGGGCCGCCTGGTGGCGTCGAGCTTGAAGTCGGCGAGCTTCATCGTGCCGTTGAACACCACCCGGTCGATGAACTTCGTGTCGTCGGCGTGGTCGGTCGCGAGCTTGTTGCCCTTGCAAACGCCCTGGTCGCCGGCCGACTTGCTGACCAAGAAGTACTGCTGCCCGCCGGCGCGCGCGGCCTTGACCTGGCCGATCGTCTCGAGCTTGCGCGGCTCTTTCATGGCCAGGTAGGCCGCCAGCGACACGATCCCGAACTGCGGCTTTTCGCCGTCGATGAACGTCTCGGCCGGCTTGCGCTCGGCAAAGTAGGTGCCCTTGGCCTTGGCCCAGCCCAGCTTTTTCTTGGCGATCTCGACCAGCTTGTCGACGAACGGCTGGGCCTGCGCGGCCGTCCCCACCCCGCGCTCTTTGAGGACCACCAGCTTGACGTCGTCGGCGGCGATGCCGGCGCTGGCTGCGGTCATGACGGCGGCGCCTGCGAGGGCGGCGAAGAGGGAACGGGGCAGCATGAGCTCTGGAGACCTCCGGGCTGGTTGGACGGGGCGGCCGCGCGGATGCTGCAACATCCGGCGCGCGCCCGGCACTGAACTAAATATCAGTTTTTGGCGAAGGCCCGCGCCACGAGGTCGTTGCCCCTCGGATCCTCGGGGAAAGCCTCCCGGAATCGAACGGCGTGGTTGCGTGCCTCTTCGGTGAACCCGTAGCGGAGCGTCAGGAGCGCGAGGTTGTAGCGGCTGTTCGCGAAGGTGGGCCGCAGGCGGAGCGCCGCCAGGTACCCCTCGCGCGCCTCGTTGTAGCGCCCCTCCTTGTCCGCGATGAGGCCCGTGTTGAAGGCCACGTCCGCGCTCTCGGGGTGGGTCAGCGCCAGCTCTTGGAGCAGCTTCTTGGCGCGCTCGAGCTCGCCCGCGGTGATGAGCAGGGCCGACAGGAGGAGGCGAGCCTCGTAGCCCGCGCCGCCCGCGACGGCGCGCTCCGCGAGGGCCCGCGCCTCGTCCGACTTTCCGGTCCGGTCGAGCACGATGGCCCGGGCGCCGAGCACGGTTGCGTCGTCGGGGTGCGCCTCGAGCAAGGCCGAGACGGCTGCGTCGGCTTCGGCCGGAGGCTTGGCGAGCGCGGCTGCGATGGCCCGCAGGCGGGCCGCGCGGACGTCGGTCGCGGGGCAGGCCGAGGCGTCGAGCTCACCGAGGGCCGCGGCCGGGTCGCCGACCTGGAGCCGTGAAGCCGCCCGCTCTTCGCGGCAGTGACACGCGTCGGGCTTGCGATCGAGGCAGGCGCCGAGGGCGCGATCGAAGCGCACGCGGTCGGCGGCGAGGTTGGGGCGCACTTCGTGGAACGCGCGCGCGTCGGCCGGGTCGCGGGCGAGGACCTCGAGCCATTGGTCCGTCGGCGAGCCGATGAGCTTGTGCGCGTCGCGGTAGATGAACACCCCCGCCGCGAAGACGATGAGGCCTGCGCCCATGCGCTTGTTGCGGAACGTCGAGCTCAGGTGCTGCCCCGCGAGCGTCGCGGCGGTCAACGCGAGGGCGAGCCACACGAACGGTGCCGCCGTGTAGTAGCTCGAGAGCAGCGTCGCGTGGGTGATGGTCTCGCTCGCCCCGTAGAGCAGCGCGACCGAAGACAGGAACCACGCGGCGGCGGTGACCTTCGCTTCGAGCGCGCCGTAGCGGCGCACCATCGCGATTCCGATGATCGGCCCGATGCTCACCGCCGCCGCGCCGAGCGCGATCTCGAGCGCGCCCGCGTCGCCGAGCGGCTCGGGCGAGGGGAGCTTTGGCGCGAGCACGAGCGCGAAGAGGTGCCCCGCTCTCGCGAGGAGCGAACCGATCGGCACTGCCAGCGCCTATTGCGTCGTGCCCGTGATGCCGCCGCGGATCTTGTGGTTCGGCGACGTGTGGACACCCTGGGCCGGGGAGGGCTGCCCGATCGTGACGTGCATCTTGTAGTTGGGGCTCGTCATCGTCGTGCCCGCGTTCACGAGCTCGCGCCCCGGTACGCCCGCCGACGGGGGCGGCGCGCCGCCCTCACCGCCCTCACCGCCCGTGCCGCTGCCCGTCGACGAGGACGTCGCCGACGACGACGCGTCGGTGCCGCTGCTCGACGACGCCCCGCTGCCTGCGCCCGACCCTGACGTGTCGCCGCTCGAGCTCGAGGTGTCGGGCGACGCACCGTCGTCGCCGCAGGCGAGCGCGCTCGCGACGAGCAACGCGAAGAGGAAGCGAGGCGAAAGCATGGAGAGCGCTTTGGAGTATAGCGCGAAAGCTCGGCCCGCTGCAGCGTCGTGCGATCGGCGGGTTCAGGGCAGGCAGCAGAACGTGGTCGGGTCGGTCTCGGTGACCGTGCCCGAGGGGACGCCGCCGCCGGTCGACGGGCACGAGCCGCCGCTGGGGGCGGTCACCAGGGTCGTCATCGCGCTGCCCACGGCCGCCGTGCCGGCGCCGCCCAAGTCTACGCAGGTGTTCGAGTTGCCCGAGCCGACCGGGGTCGCGCAGCCGGTATCGGAGTAGATGGTCACCCCGAGGACGCAGGCGCCGCCGGTGCCGGCGCCGCAGGTACAGGCGGAGCACGTCCGCGTGTCGGTGAAGTCGCCGAACGCCTCGATCTCCTGTGTGAACCCCCCGGGACAGGTCTGCGCGCCGGCCCTGCCGATGCAGACCCGCGGCTCGTAGGTGCCCGCCGGCTGCGGCACGCAGGCCT
>CALKVR010000427.1 GCA_938004815.1 uncultured Polyangiaceae bacterium
GGTGACGGTTTGGCCTTCGGATAGAGCAGGCCCGTCCAGCGCACCGTCCCGTCGACTAGCCCCACGGCGTCGTAGCTGACGAGGTCCCAGTCTGTCGTTATCGCGTTGTAGGGGTCGCCGCCCCAGTTGAAGCTCGGGCTCTTCTCAACCGAGCCGCTCGAGTAGCGGCCGTAGATCTGGTCGTAGCTGTCGATCGCGGCGAACTGTAAATCGTCCAACCCGAGCGGCGACTCCTCGAAGACGAAGCTCCATCGGATGTCGGTGCCCGTCCCCGCCACCTGATACGCACCAGGAATGGGATAGCCGAGCTCCGTCGACAGCGGTGGCCCCGACGTCGCCGTCGCGATGATCGGCAACATGCCGTAGTCGGCGTACATCTGCTCGAAGAGCCCCTGAACCTGACCGAGCTGGACGTTCATCGCGAGCGCTTGCTTCGGATGCCCTGGATCGTAGTGCCAGATGGCCGAGTACAGCGGCGCCGACGGGTGGTGGTGCATCGCCAGCGAGACGATGCGCCCAGGCTGATCGAAGGCCGTGTACTCGAGGTACTTGTTGAACAGCGTGTACTCGTCCATCGCCGAGTGGAACTGCACGGTGCCGGTGAACATGCTGCGCTCCTCCCCTCAGGCCTTGTCCCGCCCGGTGGCGTAGACCTTCACGTGCGCCCCCGGGTTGGTCCCGCCGAGCGTCAAGCGCAGCCGCACGTACCGCAGCATCGACGAGTAGTCGGCCGCACCGTTGAGCAGGGTGACCGCCGTCAGATTCAGTGCCGTGGCGGGGATCTCGGCACCGGCACCCAAGATCGAGGCGAAGTTGCGCCCATCGGCGCCGTGGAAGACGAGCAGCGAGAACGTGGGGGACGTGCCCGTCGCCTTGTCGGCGACCACCTGGATCGCGAGCCGGTTGGCCGAGCCGAGCAGCTCGTTGAATCGGTCGGCGGTGAAGACCGCGGTGGTCCCGAAAATGAAGTCGTCGTAGACGAGCTCGCAGAAGCGCCTGGCCATGTTCTCTCTCCCGCTCCGGACCGTCAGGCGTAGGGGCGCAACGTCACCCAGACCTTCACGTGTGCCTTCGGGCTCGTGCCGCCGAGCGCGATGCGAAGGCGCGCGGCGCCGTGACTGGCACGTGGGCCCGAGCCGAACCCGGACGAGCGAACGTCCGTCGTTGCGCCGACGGGCAGGGACGCGAGGTTGACCTCCGGGATCACGTTCTTGGCGACCCATGTCCGCTCGTCGACCGAGTGCTCGTACGCCACGGACACCGTGACGGTCGTCCCGGTCACGTTGTCGGCCACCGCCTGGATCTGGTAGCGCTCGTACGACGCGAGGACCCGATTGTGCTCGGTCGCTGTGAACATCTGCCCCGGCAGCCAGGGCCCCACGCCGCCGGTGATCAGGGCGAAGACGAGCAGCGTCAGCGGGCGGAGCCACGCGCCGAGGTCGGGCTCGCCGAAGTCGACGATGTCCTTGCGGTCGGGCAGGAGCAACTTGGCCATCGCCCGCCTCCCATCAGGGCACGCGGTCGCGGCCGGTGACGTATAGCTTGACGTTGGCGACCGGGCTGGTGCCGGAGAGCCTGAGCTCGAAGCGAACCCGGCCGTGCGTGGGGTTGCCGCCGTTGTCGAAGGCGCTTCCGAGGTTCGTCTGCGAGGTCAGGAGGCCCGTCATGCTGAGCTCGGGCGAGACGGCCTTGTAGCTCCCGTTTCGGCCGTCGTTCCCGTGCTGCGACTGCGCGGTGAAGCCGACCCCGGTCCCGGTCCCCTGATCGATCACCGCGAAGAGCGCCCACCGATCGGGCCGCGCCAGCAGCTCCTCGAGCTCTGGCCTGGTGTAGGTCACCGCGGTCCCCACGAGAAAGTCGGCGAAGACACACTCACAGAAGTGTCTCATTCGGTAGTCTCCTGGTCAGTTGTCTCCTGCTCAGAGCAGATCACGCCCAGTCACCCAGACCTTCACGTGCGCCTGCGGGCTGGTGCCGCCGAGCACGATCTTGAGCCGCACGAAACCATGCGACGGGTTGGTGCCGAGCTCGTAGCCGTTGAGGACGTTGGTGGCCGTCGGGACGATCGTGGTCGCCGGGATCTCCGCCGTCTGCTTGTCGACGAAGTTGCGATTGTCGGAGGAGTGCTGTTGCTGGAGCAGGGCCGTGGGTGTCGTCCCGGTCACCTGGTCGATGATCATCTGGAACGACATGCGCTCGTGCCTGCCCAAGAGCTCGTTGTGCTCGGGTGATGTGAACACGGTGCTCGCGCCGACGACGAAGTCGTCAAAGACGCACACCGAAACCTTTCGCGACATCCCTGCTCCTCCTCTCGCCGGCTGGTACGGCATCGCCGCCCCGCCCGCCGCCAACGTGCTCGCTGTGGTCGACAGGGCTCGCCCCATGGCGGAGCCCGCCATGTCACGCCCCGGTCTTCTCGTGGTCATGCGTGCCCTCCCATCGCCCGCTGCTGTCCCCTCCCCGCCCGCGTGCCCGCCCGCGAGACCGAATCTATGACCACGCTCGGCGATGCGCGCAACGCGAATTCGCAGCGCGCTCGACGTTCGTGGCGACAAAGTGAGCAAGAATCCCCCCCCCACCTACATCTTCATGACCGTTTCGTCATGCATCTGGCTTGCTTGCGCCCCGTCTTCCGCTCGACAGGCTGCAGCGCGCGGAGAAGCGTCCCGGCCTGGCTCCGCGGCAGGTTTCCTCGTACGCTCGGGACATGAAGTCGCTTTGGATTCTTGGCTTGCTGGGGGCGGTGTCGCTCAGCTGCGGCGACGTGGAGCAGGGCGCGGCGTGCACGCCGGGCGAGTCCGTCGCCTGCACGGGCCCCGCGGCGTGCTCCGGATTTCAAGTGTGCTCGAGCGACGGCTCGGCCTTCTCGGCCTGCGACTGCTCGGGCGGCTCGACGACGAGCTCGACGGCTTCGGCGACGAGCGGCTCGAGCACCGGTCAAGGCGGCGGCATGGCAAGCTCATCGGCAACAGGAACATCCTCGAGCGCGGGTGGCGGTGGAACGGGCGGCGACGCTCCCTTTTCCCCCGAGAATCTGCCCGGCCTCGCCCTCTGGTTTCACACGGACGCCGGGCTCATCTTCGATCCGCAGAACCCGGGAAATGTCTTGAAGTGGGATGATCAGTCCCCCAACGGTCATCAAGCGATTGCCAATGCGTCTCCAGGCTGGGAGCCGACGATCGATCCGTCGGCCGTAAACGGGTACGACGCCGTTCGGTGCTTCGGCAACCTCGCGAACTTCTCGATCGCTGAGGACTCATCGCTGCTGTTCGGGGCGGGTGGCTTCTTGCTCGCGGGCATCATCCGCCCAGGCCCTTCGCCGTCGACCGGCTTCAACATCACGCGCTTCTTCGCCAAGGGAGACGGGACTGCCCTCGAGATGACCCAACACGCGACGGACGCACTGCGGCTCGCCGTCGGCGTCGACGCGGTCACGACGAGCTTTCCTCTGACGTTCCCGGCCACCTACCGGATCGTCTTGGCTCGGGCGAACGCAATGGAGCTTCACGTCGACGACGCGGTCTCGTCAGGGCCGACGGCGACGGCGAACGTAGACGGCGCAGGCTGGCCCGTCATCTTTTGCGGCGGCGGCAGCACCGACATCGCCATCGCAGAGTTCATCGCGGTCAAGGGTGAAGTCAGCGACACCGTGGCCGACCAGGTGCGGGCGTACCTGGCCGACAAGTATCAGCTCTGACGCGTGTCGCGGTACGCTGGGCCATGCGCCCGAGGTCGGCCGCGCTCGCGCTCGCCCCTGCGTCGGTCCTGTTGTCTGCGGCATGCCTGGACCCGACCCAAGCAACCGTGCGCATTCGGACCGACGCGCCGTGCGCCACTGCCGCGCGCGAGCCCGGTAGCCTGGTGGGCTCCGGCATCGCCGCCGGTCCGCCTCGCGCCCTCGCCGAGCGCGACGCGCCGAACACCACGACCACGAGCTGCGCCGATGGAGACGTCGGCTCGATCGTCATCTTTCCGAGCGACGGCGCCAACGAGGCCGGCGTGGTCGTGGTCGGCCTCCTCGGTTCGAGCGATCAGCAAGCCTCGGTCGAGGACTGCATGCGGTTCGCGAGCGGGGCCGCAACGGAGCCCGCCATCGCCGCGACGTGCATCGTCGCGCGCCGCCGGATCGCGTTCGTCGATCACACGATGCTCGAGCTGCCCATCACGCTGTATGGCGCCTGCGCCGGCATCCGGTGCGACGCCGATTCGACGTGCGTCCCCGGCGCGCCGCCCGACGCGGCCGGTAACCCGTGCGTCAGCTCGACCGTGACCTGCCAAGCGGACGGCACCTGCCCCGACGC
>CALKVR010000428.1 GCA_938004815.1 uncultured Polyangiaceae bacterium
AAGTGATGTGACGCCGGCGCCGGCTGCAGCCTCTCGGCAGGTGCCGGCGCGCTTCGTCACGACACGTTACCAGGGGAGCAAACAGCGTTCGTTCGACCTCCTCGAACGAGCGCTGTCTCCGCTCGCCTTCGACTCGGCCGTCGATGTCTTCGGGGGGACGGGTGCCGTCAGCTGGCTCTTCAAGCGGTGGGGCAAGCGCGTCCACTTCAACGACCGTTTCCGCTGGTGCCGAGAGGTCGGCGCGGCGCTCATCGAGAACGGGAGCACGCGCCTCGCCGAGAGCGCCGCACGCAAGCTGTTCGAGCGTGAGCCCGGCGAGCGCTACGACGACTTCGTCGCGCGCACGTTCGAGGGGGTCTTCTACCTGCCGGACGAGAACCGCTGGCTCGACGTCGTCGCTCAGAACCTCGCCCGCATGCCCGACCCTGTCGAGCGGGCGCTCGCCCGGTACGCGCTCTTTCAGGCGTGCCTGAAGAAGCGCCCGTTCAACCTGTTCCACCGCGCCAATCTCGCCGTCCGCACGCGCGACGTGCGGCGAACGTTCGGGAACAAGGCGACGTGGGAGCGCCCCTTCGGCGATCTCTTCTTGGAGGCGCTCGCCGAGGCGAACGCAGCCGTCTTCGACAACGGGCGAGAGCACGTCGCCACCTGCCTGGACGCCGCCGACTGTCCCCTCGACGCCGACCTCGTCTACCTCGATCCGCCGTACGTGCGGAGCGACGGGGCCGCCTTCGACTACCTCGACGGCTATCACTTCCTCGAGGGGCTGGTGGAGTACGCCGACTGGCCCTATCGCATCGACACGTCGCGCAAACACCGACCCTACCGCCAGGCCCCCTCGCCCTTCGCGCACCGGCGGACGGCGCCCGCCGCCCTCGCCGAGCTCGTCTCACGTGCAGCTTCTGCGCGCTTCGTGGTGATCTCGTACCGCGCCGACGGCGTGCCGAGCATCGCGGGTCTCGAAGCGATGCTGAGCGCCGCGAACCGGCACGTCACGCGCCATGAACGACCGATCAACTACGCGCTTTCGAACCGCGCCAGCTCCGAGGTCGTGCTCGTGGGCGAGCGCAGTGCTACCAAGCGGTAGAGCAGCGAACGATGTCGGTCACGGGCGGTAGCGCGCATTGTTGGTTGTCAATCGCCTGTCGCCTGTCGTGTATTCTCTTCGCCCTCCTCTCCCCTGCGTGCCGTCGGCGCGCGACGCCCGAGGAACAACAAGCGGCGTGGGAGAAGGCGCGCGCCGAGCTGACGAGCGGGGCGCATTGCCTGGCCGGTCGGGCCGACTACTGCCTCACCGATCCCATGTTCGTCGACGCCGCGGTCCAGCCGCGCCTCGACGAGCTCTACGGCGGCGAGATGCCCCCGCGCAAGGTGCACGTCGACGCCGTCATCCGCGCGGGCGCCATCCGCTACAAACGCACCATGATGCAGCCCGACAACCTGGCCAAGGTCGAGGAGTTGGTCAAAGAGCGCTACTACGCGCCCAAGATCACCGAGACCGAGGACATCGTGTCGATCGACGTCGGCGTGCCCCCGGGCATCCTCCAGGGGCACCCCGCGACGCTGACGGTCAGCGTCCAGTCGAGCGACATGATGGACCGCGGAGAGTGGAAGCGCTCCGAGCTCGAGCGGGTGCTCGGTGAAGCGCTCACCCGGTACCCCGACAAGAAGATCGTGCGCGTGGTCTTGACGTCCCCCTCGGAGCGCGGCTTCGGCCCCGTGAGCTACCGCTGGATACGCGCGACCAAGACGCTCGTCATTTCGGACTGGCAGCAGGGCATGCGCACCACGAAGCGCCTCTCGAGCGAGGCCGCGCTCAAAGACCCCTCGGTCTCGCTCCGCTTCTTCGACCTGCCGGCGTGCGAGGCGGCGCTGCTCGCGCCCCCGGCCGACCAGGACCCCCCGAAGCTGTGCCCCTACGACGTCGACCCGGCGGCCCCCGCGGCAGAGTGATCGGTCCGCCGGGGGCTGGCACAGCCTGACACCGCCGCGGGGGGCCGTCCCTCGCCTCGAAGGCCCTGATTTTTGCCGAGAAATCGGTAGCCGAGCTCTGGTCCGACGTTTGCTTGGCGGTGGGGCATGGACCACAAGCACGCTCGCTTGCTTACTCTCCTCGGCGCCGCCTCCTTGGCCGCGCTCACCGCTGGCTGCTCCGAAGAAGAGTCGGCCTTCACCTTCACCGGGGTCGAGCCCGCGACGCTCCAGCGCGCGAAGAGCTGCAGCGACCTCGAGACCCTGCTCAAGGCGGACGCCAAGGTCCGCATGAACCGCTTCATCGACCTGCAGATCGCCAGCATCCGGTACTGGGAAGAGCAGAGCGACTTCAACTGGGGCGGCCGCGCGATGGGCGACGACGGCAGCGCCGGGACGGGGGGCCCCGAGGACTCGGGCGCCGGCGGGGCGAGCAACGGCAGCGCGCCCAGCCACTCGGAGACGAACAACCAGGTCGAGGGCGTGGACGAGGCCGACATCGTCAAGACCGACGGCAACTTCGTGTACCTGCTCCACGGCTCGACGCTGACGGTGCTGCAATCGTTCCCGCTCGCGAGCCTGGCGACGGTCGGGTCGATCGCGATCGAGGGCCAGCCCATCGAGATGTTCATCGAGGGCGACAAGGCCGTCGTGTACTCGTACGTCGAGGCCCAGGGCGTCTACACGCAGGCGGGCAAGCCCCTGCCCCGGCGCGACAACGGCGCCGGCGTCGACTGCTACGACTGCGGCTACTACTACGAGCCGATCACCAAGGTCACCGTCCTCGATATCGCGTCGATGACGCAGCCGACCGTGCTCGCCGAGCACTTCATCGAGGGCAACTACGTCTCTGCGCGCAAGATCGGCACGCAGATCCAGACCGTCGTCACCGGCGGCTCGAGCGACGTGTTCAAGCTCTACCCCGACTTCTACGCGTACGACGGCGACGACGACTCGGATGACATGATCGAGGCGTACGAAGAGCTGCGCGTCCGCAACGAGGCCGCCATCGAGAAGGCGACCCTCGACGATCTCCTCCCCGATCGGTTCGTCGCCGGCTCGGCCGGCCTCGAGGACGCGGCCGTCGCCTGCCAGGACGTCTACGTCCCGACCTCGGGCACCACCGAGTTCGGCGCGACCCAGATCCACTCGATCGACCTGAACGCGCTCGACGCGCCCGCCGCAGGCACCGTCGTCTACGGCCGCACCGACACCATCTACCAGAACCACGACAACCTCGTGCTCGCCGCCCAGTCGTGGCGCCAGCACGCGTCGATGGGCCCGGTGTGGGAGCTCAGCGACGAGCCCGTGAGCCTGGTGGGCACCCACCTCCACGTGTTCGCGCTCACCGAGGGCGACGGCCGGCCGGCGTACCGCGCCTCGGCCACCGTCCCCGGCGCCCTCGACGACCAATTCGGCCTCGACGAGAAAGACGGCGTCGTCCGCATCGCCACCACCGAGCAGCTCGCGTCCAGCGAGATGGAGTGGGGCAACACCCAGAACGCGCTCTTCACCCTCGGCTACGACGGCCGCAGCCTCTCGGCGTTGGGTGAGGTCCGCAACCTCGCGCCGGGCGAGCAGATCTACTCGACGCGCTACGTCGGTGATCGCGCCTACATGGTGACGTTCCGTCAGGTCGACCCGCTCTTCGTGTTCGACCTCTCGGTCCCGAGCTCGCCGAAGCTCCTCGGCGAGCTGAAGATCCCCGGGTTCAGCGAGTACATGCACCCGCTGAACGGCGGTACGCACCTCTTCACCATCGGCGTCGATGGCGACTGGGACGGCGGCACGAGCGGCGTCGCGCTCCAGATCTTCGACGTCACGGTGCCCACCGCGCCCGTGCTCGCCCACAAGCTCCCGCTCACCGACAACCAGAACGAGTGGGTCTGGACCGAGGCGCTCTACAACCACAAGGCGCTGACGTTCTACAACGACATCCTCGCGTTCCCCGTCGAGGGCGGGTACTCGCAGAACGGCCCGCGCAGCGGCCTCGCGCTCTTCCGCATCGACCCCGTGGCCGGCATCACCGAGCTCGGGCGCGTGGATCACTCGCCGTACTTCGACCAGCCCTCGAGCTACGACTACTGCTACTACGGCTACGGCGTGCGCCGCGGCGTGTTCATCGAAGATCACGTCGTCAGCGTCTCCGAGGCCGCGGTGGTGGCGAGCCCGCTCGCCGACCTCACGACCCCGACCGCCGTGGTCGAGCTCCCGCAGGCCGCGCAGTCGTGCAACTACTACGGCGACGAAGGCGGCTTCTGAGCCACCCGCGCCGATCTTGAAGGGCGGGCGAGGTTCCTTCCACGCTCCACCGTAGAACCTGTCAGTGCC
>CALKVR010000429.1 GCA_938004815.1 uncultured Polyangiaceae bacterium
GAGGCTCGACTTGAACCCCGAGCAGGGCGGGTCTCGATACGGGTCCGCCCCGTCGTGGACGGGCGGCGGCGGGTGGTCGGCCGCGACGATCGTCTTGCCGTCGAGCGGGCCCGTGATCGAGTCGAACGGGTTGCGCGCGAGGATCGGACCCGAGCTCTTGTCGGGGAGCCGCACCGCGTCGGTCGCGCGCGCGGCCGGCGGCGGCGGAGCGGCGGCGGGCGTGAGGTGCGCGGCGACGAGCTGACCGACGCCGGCAGCCTGCAGGTACGCAGCGGTCGCGACGAGAGCCCCGGACCAGAGGATCCAATACCGCTTCGCGATGGCGTCGACGCCCATGCTCCTTCTAGATCAACCACGCCTGCGCTCGGCACGCTACGTCTCCGCGGACGTTTGCCAATTTGTCAGGCCTGCCGCCCTGCCAAAGTCGGGGCCGGCCCGGGCGGCTCAGTTCTTGGCGGTGTTCTTTCGGTTCGACCCGGCGCCCGAGAGGCTCAGCTGTTGCATCGCAAGGGTCTCGGTGACCTGTCTCACCCTCGTCGCCACGCTGGTCGTCTCGAGCGCGAGCTGCCGGTCGCGTCCGTCGATGAGGAGATATTGCGCGCAGTGGTCGGCGATACCTCCGGCGTCCGAGAGCTTCGGCATGCGAAAGTCGAACGACTTGTCGCGCTCGCGCAGGAGCGCTGCGAACCCGGTCGCCACCGCGATGAGGGCTGCGGTCGCGGTCGACGACACGCTCTCGTCGGTGGGCTCGAGCACCCGCGCTTTCGCGCGACGGTACGGTGGAACGAAGGGCAGCTCGTCGAGGTGCACGCGCGCGCGGCCCCGCAAGAGGATGTGGTAGCGCCCGTTCGGTAGCTCGGTGTGATCGACGATCGTCCCCACCCCCGCGACCGACGCGATCGCGGGCTGGCCCCCCGCCGTCCTCGCCGGCTCGGCGAGCTGCACCACCCCGATCGCTTGGTGCCCGTCGAGCGCGTCGCGCACCATCCGCCGGTACCGCGGCTCGAACACGTGCAGCGGCAAGAGCGCGCCCGGCATGAGCACCACGCCCGGGAGCGGGAACAGGGGGAGCTCTTCGAGAGCCGGTCCGAGGGCGGTGGGATCCCGCGGGCTGGGACGCGACATACCGGTACGAACCTTAGCAGGCTGGAGAACGCGGCACCGTCGTTGTGCTGGATGGGGATCGTGCCGCGCTTTCACCCCCCAGCCCCCCTCACCGCGTGAGGGGGGAGTCAGCGGCAGACGTTCTGTAGGATCAGCGCCGGACATTCGCCGGATGCGCACGGATCGGGCAGCGGGGTGCAGTTGAACGCCACGTTGCAGAAGGTGCCTTTCTCGCACGCGTCGGGGCGGCCGTAGCAGCTCTCGCCGGCCCCGATCTCGGGCTGGCAGGTGAGGTCACCGGTATCGCCCGCTTCGCAGACGTGGCCGTCGACGCACGTCTCGTCGCCGAGGAGGCAGGCCGCATTCAGCATCGGCGGGGAGCCGCAGATCGGCGGCCCGGAGCCCGCGGGGGTGCAGGTCAGCCCCTCGGGACAGACCGCCACTTGCGAGCTCGCCGACGTGCAGTCCTCGCCGGCAGCGCGGTCGAGGTACCACACGCATACCGAGCCGCTCGGCACCTTCACGCATTCGCGCACACCGGCGCTCGGCGGCGATGCGCACTCGTAGACGCCGGCGCAGGCATCGCCGGGCTGGCCGAGGCCCTCGGGCGCCGGCGTGAACAGGGTCGGGCAATGGGTCTCGATCTCGAACGGAGCGGGGAGGTCGTTGCAGGTGGGGGCGGCTGCGATCGCGGCCTCGAAGGCGGTGATGCACGCTTCGTGCTCGGCCGGCACGAGCTCGCGCTGCTGGTCCTCGGTCGTGATAATCGTGGCCATGACCGCGTTGCGCACCGACGACCGGCAGTCGTCGGTCGGCTGGTCGTATCCGAGCTCGGAGCAGCACGGCGCCGCCCCCTGACAGAGCGTCGAGGCCAGATCGTCGGCGAAGAGATCGCGCGAGGTCGGCGGCGTGACCACCGTCTCGGTCTCGTCGCCCCCACACGCGGCCCCCAGGACGGCGAGCACGACGAGGGTGGTCGAACGAAGCACCGTCACGCTCCCATCGTCACCGATCCCCCCGCGCCTCGTCGAGCCGTGCCGCTCTGGCTGTGGATTTCCAGTGCCTCCGCGCGCTCGAGGGAGAACTGCCGGCCTCGCGGTCAGCGGGAACAAGCCGCAGGCCGCGGCGTCTCAACGGGGCCGGGAGAGCCGCCATGGGAAACGTCCGCCCTTCGATCGCCTTGTGGCTGGCCACCCTGGTCGCGCTGGTATGCGGGGCGGCCTGCGGTGACGCCGACGACAAGCCGAGCGGCGAGGCGCTGCCCGCTGCCGAGGCCACGCCGGCCGCACCGGCGCGCCCGGCGCTCACGGCCGCCGACGGTGCGAAGCTCGTCGAGAAGCTCGAGTGCAACCGTTGCCACGCCGGCACCGCGCTCCTCGAGCCGCCCGAGACCAAGCAGTGCTTCGGCTGCCACGTAAGCATCGCGGCCGGCAAGATGCCAAAGGCGGCCGACGGCTCGACGCCCGCGCGCGACAAGAAGATCGTCGCGGGCTGGAAGAAGAACGTCGAGCACCTGCGCTTCGCTCCGTCGCTCTCCGGCGTCGGTCGGATCATCGATCCGAGCTGGGTGCAGCGCTACCTCGTCGCGCCGCATGATCTGCGCCCGGGCCTCCACGCCGACATGCCGCGCCTGCCGATCGGCGAGCCCGAGGCGGCGGCGATCGCCGCCCACTTCGCCGAGCAGGCACAGTTCGACGGCGAAGCGGCGGCCGGCGCGCCGCGCGGCGACGCCGGTCGCGGGCGCAACCTTTTCACGACCAAGGGTTGCGCGGGGTGCCACACGTTCACCGGTGCGCGCACCGATCCGCCCCCGCTCGTGAAGCCCGGCGACGGGCCCGATCGTGCGCTCGCGCCCGATCTCCGCTTCGCGCGCGACCGCGTGATCCGCGCGCGCCTCGTCGACTGGATCCTCGATCCACGGAGCATCAAACCGGATGCGGCGATGGTGAAGCAGAACCTCTCGCGTGAGGAGGCCACCGATCTGGCCGCCTTCATCCTCGAGGCGCCGCTCGACGAGCCGCCGCGCGCGCAGACTCCCTCGCGCCTGCCCGTGCTCGATCGCGCCGTGACGTACGACGAGGTCGCCGAGCGCGTCCTCTCCAAGATCTGCTGGCACTGCCACGCGCAGCCCGACGTCGCGCGCGGTGACGGCGGGCCGGGCAACACCGGCGGCTTCGGGTTCGAGCCGCGCCTGGTCGACCTCTCGAGCTACGCGTCGATCTCGGGCGGGTTCGTCGACAAGGACGGCACCCGCAAGAGCCTCTTCTCGCCATCGATCACGGGCGAGCCCGTCCTCCTCGCGGTGCTCCTCGAGCGCGGCAAAGAAGCGCGCGGCACCTTCGGCCCGCTGCGCGGGATGCCCCTCGGCCTGCCGCCTCTCTCGGCCGAGGACATCCAGCTCGTCGAGACGTGGATCGCGCAGGGGCATCCTCGCTGACCGATCGGCGGGAAAACGGGAGCCGCGTGCGCGCGAGAGTGGTAGTAGCTCGCCCGAAATGCAGCCCGTCTACGTCCTCTTCGGCACCGAGAGCGGCAACGCCCAAGGGCTGGCCAAGCGCACGGGCGAGGCGCTGACCAAGGCCGGTCTCGAGCCGATCGTCGTGGACATGCAGGACTTCGAGGGCCCCGATCTCGCGAAGCTCCAGAACCTGCTCGTCATCACCAGCACGTACGGCAACGGCGACCCGCCGTCGAACGCCGAGGTCGTCCACGCCTACCTGATGAAAAAGTGCCCGCCGCTTCCCGGGCTCTGCTTCAGCGTCTGCGCCCTGGGCGACACCACCTACGACCGGTTCGCCAACTGCGGCAAAGAGTTCGATCAAAAGCTCGAGGAGCTCGGCGCCGAGCGGATCAGCCCGCGCGTCGACTGCGACGTCGACTACGAGCCGCCGTTCGCCGAGTGGCTCGAGAGCGCGGTCGCTGCGCTCGTCGCGCGATCGAGCGCGACCGTCGCCGCGCCCGAGGCCGCCCCGGTCGTGGTGCACCACCACGCCGACGCGCCCGGTACCCGCCGCAACCCGGTCGTAGCGCGCGTGATCGCGAACGCGAACTTGAACGGCGCCGGCTCCGACAAGGAGACGCGGCACCTCGCCCTCGCGATCGACGGTCTCCCCATCACCTACGAGCCGGGCGATTCGATCGGCATCTGGCCCGAGAACGACCCCGCCCTCGTCCAGGCGATCGCGGCGGCGGCCGGCGCCTCTCTCGACGCTGAGGTCACCGTCGGCGACCAGCAGCTCTCGCTGCGCGATGCCCTCACGAAGAAGCTCGAGCTCCAGACCCCCGACGCGCGGCTCGTCACGCGCCTGCGCGGGCCGCTCGCGCCCGACGCCGTCGCGCAGGCCATCGCATCAGGCCACGTCGTCGATCTCCTCGAGTCGGCCGCAGCCCAGCCCTCCTTCGAGAAGCTCACGCCCAGCGAGCTCTGCGACCACCTCCGCCCGCTCGCCCCGCGCCTCTACTCGGTGGCCTCGAGCCCGCGCGCCCACGCTGGTGAGCTCCACCTCCTCGTCGATATCCTCCGCTACGACATCGCCGGCCGCCCGCGCATGGGCATCACGTCCCACCACGTCGTCCACCGCGCGCCGCCCGGCTCGTCGCTGCCGATCTACCTCCACCCCACGCCGAGCTTTCGCCTCGCGCCCAAGGACGCCGACATCATCCTCATCGGCCCCGGCACCGGCGTCGCGCCCTACCGCGCCTTTCTCCAAGAGCGCAGCCTCGACCCCGGCAAGGGCCGCAGCTGGCTCTTCTTCGGGTCGCGCCGCCGCGCCACCGACTACCTCTACCAGCCCGACTTCGAGCGCTTCGCCGAGCGCGGCGTCCTCACCCGCACGAGCCTCGCCTTCTCACGCGACCAAGCCGACAAGGTCTACGTCCAGCACCGCATGCACGAAGCCGCCGACGATCTCTACGCGTGGATCGACGCCGGCGCCTACGTCTACGTCTGCGGCGATGCCAAGCGCATGGCCCCCGACGTCCACGCTGCCCTCATCGACATCCTCGCCACCCGCGGCGGCACATCCCCCGACGCCGCTCTCGCCCGCCTCGAGCAGATGGCAGAGACCGGGCGCTACCTCCGCGACGTCTACTGAGCGGCCCTCGTCGACGCGCGCGAGGTCGGTTTCGCAGCCGATGCGCCGTCGTCGCCAAGCGGACATCCGGCTCCGGCCCGAACTTGTACCAACCTTCGGTGACTCCTGTACTTTGTACGATTGCCACGGGGTCAACTGCGAAACGGGAGGACCCATGCCGAAGAGTGAATCTGGTTTACGAAGCTCGCTGTTCTCGCTGACGTTGGCATCGATCGTCATGGCGTCGTCGGTCGCTTGGGCCCAGCCCGCCGAGCCCGCGCCGCCGGCTGAGCCTGCCCCGACCGCTGTGCCCGCCCCGACCGCCGAGCCCGCTCCGACCGAAGCCGCGCCTCCGCCGAATTACAGCAACGTCAGGAACGAGTGGCGCGAGGGCGATCCGGTTCCACCGGGCTACCACGGCGAAAAGGAGGTCTACGTTCCGCTCGTCATGGCAGGCGGGATCATGCTGGGGACGAGCTGGCTCACGCTCGGCGTGCCGCCGGGCGCGATCTTGCTGGCCGCGGGCTCCGAGTCGAGCTGCGACGGCTGCACCGCAGCTGGCGCGACCCTCTTGGTCCCTGCCGTCGGGCCCTTCCTGACGATGATCGTCCTCGGCGCCAACGGGGAAACCCACCCCGTCGGCTACGTCCTGCTCGGTATCGACGGCCTGATTCAAGGTGCAGGTCTGGGCATGCTCATCGCCGGGCTGGTGATGCAGCAGGACGTGCTCGTTCGCGACGACGCGCGAAACGATGTCGTGATCAAGCCGATGGTCTCGGTCGGCGGTCAGGGTGGAACGGCGGGGCTGACCGGCAGCTTCTGATTCACGCGCGGACGATTCGCGTGAGGCGGAGGAGCCGCGACGTCGGCCGCGAAGTCGGTTTGTGGCGCTTCGCCTCGGTCGAACCCTGGTTGCTTGCTCGGCGCCGCCGTTCCTAGACTGCGCGCCTCATGTGTGACGACGACTTCGAGAAAGAGACCGCGGCGTATCTGAGCCGGCGAGACGTGCTGGGGGCGGGGGCCGCGGCGGCGGCGATGCTGGTCGGGTGCACCCAGCCGGGCTCGGCGGCGGCGCCGACCGCGACCGCGACCGCGACCGCCGACCCCGGGGCGGGCGACACCGGCGAGCCCCCGGCGCGCGCGACGACGAACCGAAGGGTCACCATCAAGACGCCGGACGGCGAGGCCGAGGCGTTCTTCGTCGCGCCCGCGGATGGGGCGCACCCGGGCGTCGTGATGTGGCCCGACGTCGCGGGCCTCCGTGAAGCGTATGAGACGATGGCGACGCGGCTCGCGGGCGCGGGCTACGCGGTGCTCGCCGTGAACCAGTACTACCGCTCCACCAAGCTGCCGGTGCTGACGAGCTTCGCCGAGTGGCGCACCGAGGAGGGCAAGGCGAAGATCACCCCGATGCGCGAGGCGATCACGCCGGAGGGGATCGCCAAGGATGGCGCCGCCTTTGCTGCGTGGCTCGATCAACAAAAAGAGGTCGACCCCAAGAAGAAGCTCGCGAGCACGGGCTACTGCATGGGCGGGCCCTTCACCTTCTACACCGCCGCGGCCGTGCCCGAGCGCTTCGGCGTCGTCGCATCCTTTCACGGCGGTGGCCTCGTCACCGACGCAGAGACCAGCCCTCACAAGCTGCTCGCGAAGACGAAGGTCGCAGCGCTGATCTGCATCGCGCAGAACGACGACGAGAAGCAACCCGAGGCCAAGACGACCCTCAGCGAGGCCGCGGCCGCCGCCGAGCGCGTCGCAGAGATCGAGGTCTACCCCGCGCAGCATGGGTTTTGCACGATCGACTCCCCGGTCTACGACAAGGTCCAAGCCGAGCGCGCCTGGTCACGCATGCTCGCGATGTTCGAACGCCACCTGTGAGCTCCCCGGGGCTCGCGGGCGCCAGCTCGCAGGCGATGCCCCTACCCATGTCGTTTGAGCTGGCGCTGAGCACCAGCTCGCGCGCGATGCCCCAACCCATGTCGTCCGAGCTGGTGCCCAGCGCCAGCTGGCGTGCGATGCCCTCACCCAGGCTCGATGCCGGCGAGGCCATACCCCCGAGCGTGAAAGCCGCATCCGACTCGCCCGGCCGACCAGGCGCTACGCCTGGAAGAACTTGCCGAGGATCTCTTCGCCGCGCTCGCCGTCGAGCATGCGCGCGAGCCCCTCGAAGGCGGGGGCCTGCACGCCCTTTTGTTTGGCGAAGGCGACGATGCGGGGGATGAGCGCGACGGCTTCGACGCGGAGCTTCGCCTCTTCGACCGCTTCGGGGATGGACTTGCCGGCGGCGAGCGCGCGGCCGAGCACGACCTCGGGACGGCTGCCTTGGCGAATCGAAGAGAGAAGATCGCCGTAGCCGCCGAGGCCGTAGATGGTCGGCTCCTCGGCGCCCGCGAGGACGGCGATGCGCCCGGCGTCGTGCACCGCGCGTGAGATGAGCGCGGCGAGGAGCCCGGGGCCCGCGCCGGCGGCCTCGGCGAAGCCCACGCCCACCGCCATGCAGCCGACCATGGCGCTCGCCCACTCGAGGCCGCGCAGATCGCTCGTCGCGTACACCCGCAGCCAAGGGCCGCTGAACGACTTCGTCACGATCGCGTTCACCTCGGGGTAGTACGAGCCGACCACGATCGCCGACGCGGTGCCCGTGTGCAGCTCGTCGACCTGAACCGGGCCGCCGAGCGCGCCGAGCTTTCGTACCGGCGTCTCTTCTCGAAAGATGTCCGAGATCGTCTCGAGGCGCTCGCGCCCCAACCCGCGAATGCCGTGCACCACCATGTGGGCGCCGTCGACGTGATTGCCGAGCGCGTGCGCGACGTCACGCACCACGTCCGACGGCACCGCCACCACGAGGAAACGGTTCTTGGCGATCTCTTGGTAGCTGTCGGTGACCTGGATGAGGCGACCGTCCTTTTCTGCGCGACGCGACATCAGCGTCACCTGGGAGCCGGCGCGCGCCGCCGCCCGCGCGAGCGCGACGCCCCACGGCCCACCGCCGATCACGCCGACGCGCGTACCGCTCATCGGGCCCCCGAGAGGCTCGGCGCCGCCGCGTGCGCGCCCGCGAGCGGGCGACCGGCCGACGCGCCGCCGCCGAGCACGTCCCACCCGAGGCCGTGGGCCGCGAGCCTGTTCTGGTAATAAAAGAGCAGGTTGGGGTCTTGGAGCGCGATGCCGTCGCGGCGCGGCGTCATCACCGGCTCGGAGTGGTAACCGGCGAACGCGCGCAGCGCGCGCTCGACCAGGTCACCGCCGGAGGCCGAGCGCACGAAGTCGCCGCAGCGGATCTCGCCCCGCGCCTCCATCTCGACGAGCTGCTCTTTCAGGTGGCGCACGTCGGCGGCGAGCTCGTCGCGCGGGACGACGATCGCGTCGCGCTGCCGCAGCACGGTGAAGAGATCGTTGCGCGGCGAGCCCTTGCGCAGCCGCGCGAAGCAGGCCGCGGCCACGACCTGCGTCGCCATGATCACCGTGTTCTGCAGGTACGACTTGACGATCTCTTCACCCAGCTCGCGCGTGTACTGGGCGTCGCGGGCCGCATCGAGCACCACGTTGCCGTCGGCGTCGCGCACGTAGCTCGCGGGCTCGACGCGGCGGCCGCGACGATCGAACGAATCACCCGCGTCGTCGACGGCGTTGCCGAACGGATCGAGCGGCTCGCCGAAGCGGATGATGACCGAGCTCTCCATGTCGAGGAGCTTGCGGATGAACGTGGCCATGCGGCCCAGGCGGCTCGACTCGTCGTCCTCGATGATGAACCGGCTTCGACCGACCTCGGACAGGTAGTCGCGGATGAGCGTCTCGGCCTCGAGCGTCAGCAGGTAGTTGATCGTCGAGGGGACGAAGTACACGCGCCGCTCGCGGCCGGCCCGCACCGTGCGCGCGTACGCCTCGATCGCGCTGCCCACGAGCCCGAGCTTGAGCTTGCGCTCGATGCCGCCCGAGCGTGATCGCGTGCCGCCCGGAAAGAAGAGCGAGTGGTAGCCGCGCTCGACGAGCACGCACGAGTACGTCTTGAGGACGTCCTTGTAG